>JAAZDF010000122.1 GCA_012512905.1 Clostridium sp. | reverse complement strand
AGAACTATCTGAAAAAGCATAGTAATTAGTTGGACTTTGAGTTGTTCCAGCAATATAAGCTGCTTCTATTATTGATAAGTCTTTTGCAGATTTATCGAAATATTGATTTGCAGCTGCTTCAACTCCATGAGCTTTTCCCCCAAGGAAAATTCTGTTAAGGTAAGTTTCAAGTATTTGCTCTTTAGACACCATTTTTTCTGTTTCTAAAGCCATATACATTTCTTTTATCTTTCTAGTAATAGATTTTTCTTTAGTAAGATAGGTGTTTTTAATTAGCTGCTGAGTTATTGTAGAACCACCTTGCATATTTCTTTGACCTGTAAATCTTCCAAGAACATCTTGGATGGATACGGAAATAGTTCTCCTATAATCGACACCCTTATGTTTTTCAAATCTTTCATCTTCAATTGAAATAAAAGCATTTTTAACATTTTCTCCCATTTCACTTAGTTCAAGTGGAAACCTAACTTCGTCAGTATGGATAATATCAAATTCATTTCCTTCGTCGTCCACTACAATAGAGGGCTCATTTAAATCAATAAATTGACTTAAAGAAAGGTCAGGAGAGTCTTTTGCTACACCATAAATAACTTTACTTGCATAAAGTCCTCCTACTAGGGCTAATATAACTAAAGTTATCATAATAAATTTAAAAAATTTCAATGTATTTATAAAAACATTTGATTTGGAATCAAGTTTTTTTGTTGGCTTTTTGTTCATCATTTACCTCCGTAAAAATTTCTAACAATATTATAACATAAAAGATGCTTTATCTAATGACAAAGCATCTTAAAAAAATCTAAACTTCCACTTGTATTTAATAAAATATTCTTACTATTTTTTCCAGTTGAAAACATATGGAATATTTCTATAATAGTCTCCATAGTTAAGCCCATATCCAACAACAAATACATCTTCAATTTCAAAACATACATAGTCAGGGCTTAGCGATACCTGCCTTCTAGAAGGTTTGTCAAGAAGGGTACATACTTTGATTGAATTTGCTTTTCTTTCTTTTACATAGTCAATAACGTAGTCCATAGTTAGACCAGTATCTATAATATCGTCAACTATTAAAACATCATAGCCTTCAATATCATCAGGTATATCATTTATTACTTTTATATTACCCTGTGATGTTTCACTATGTCCGTATGAAGAAGTTGTCATAAAACCAACTTTAACCTTAGTATCAATTACTCTAACTAAATCAGCTGTAAAAATAAAGCTACCCCTAAGAAGAGATAATACATAAAGATTTTTATCTTTATAATCCTCTGTAATAATTTTACCGATTTCTTTTATTTTATTCTTTATATCATCTTCACTAAGTAAAATATTTATTTCATTATTTTCCATTAATAGGTCACCCATCCCTTTCTAAGTATACATATTAATCTAAATAATATATAATTGAAAGTAATATGTCAAGAAGTTATCCAAAAAGGAGGAAAACTTGTGATAAAAGGTAATGTTGATGGAATACGTGATGTAGATTTAAAAGAATTAGAAACTATATATGATTTAAAGACTCCTAAGTATCAGTTTATATCTGATGAGATACTTGAGATTATAAATAGATTGACTTTAAAAATTAATAGAGAAATAAGTGTGTCGGTTGATAGAAGAGGAGATGTTTCGGAGGTAACCCTTGGTAGCAGTCAAGATGTTTCCTTGCCAGTAATTGAAGCGAGAGATAATAGGCTCTCAAGAATTAGGGTAATACATACTCATCCAAATGGAAATGCTAGGCTTTCAGCTATGGACATATCAGCACTTGTGCAGCTTAGACTTGATAGTATTATTGCAGTAGGAGTAAAGGAAAAGAATCCAAGTGTTGTAATGGGGTTTTTAACTGTTCAGGAAGATAAGCTTTATGTTGAAACAACAAAAGAACTTTCAATGCATGAATCTTATAATTTTGATATATTAAGTAAGATTTTATATAATGAAAAAATAATTAAATCAGCTAAGATAGTAGAAGATGACGAAGAAAAAGCTGTAATTGTTGGTGTAGATTCTTTAGATAGCCTAGATGAGCTAGCAGATTTAGCTTATGCTACAGAAATTGTAGTAACAGATAAAATTTTTCAAAACAGAATGTCTGAAGATAAAGCCTACTATGTTGGAAAAGGAAAAGTTTCTGAAATAGCTGAGGCTATCCAAATAACCAGGAGTAATTTAGTTATTATAGACGACGAAATTTCAGGTTCACAGATAAGAAATTTAGAAGATGAACTTGGAGTAAAGGTTATAGACAGGACTACTTTGATTCTTGAAATATTTGCAAGAAGAGCAAAAACTAAAGAAGCTAAAATACAAGTAGAACTTGCCCAGCTTAACTATAGGTCTACAAGACTTACAGGAATGGGTATTACAATGTCAAGAACAGGTGGAGGAATAGGAACAAGAGGTCCAGGAGAACAGAAACTTGAAGTAGATAGAAGAAGAATAAGAGAAAGAGTAAGAGACTTAAAAAAAGAGCTCGACTCTGTTGTTAGTTCTAGAAAGCTACAAAGAGAAAATAGAGTAGAAAGTGAAATTCCAAGAGTTTCTTTGGTTGGATATACAAACTCTGGGAAATCTACTTTAAGAAATACTCTTGAAGAAAAGTATCCTCTTAGCTCAAAAGAAGTAAATAAATCTTTTGAAAAAGATATGCTTTTCGCAACTCTTGATACTACAACTAGAGGTATAAAAATCGAAGAAAGTAGACCAATTACTGTTACAGATACAGTTGGGTTTATTAGAAAACTACCTCATGATCTTATAGAAGCCTTTAAGTCTACCTTGGAAGAGGTTATATTTTCCGATCTTTTGCTACACATAGTAGATGCTTCAAGCGATGATTCATTAGAGCAAGCTAAAGCAGTAGATGAAGTTTTACAGGAAATCGGGGCAAGTGATAAAAATAGCATTATTGTTTTAAATAAAATTGACAAAGGTAAAAGCTACAAAACTGAAGAAATAGTAGACATGTATAAAGATAAGTATCCTATAGTTGAAATCTCAGCTAAGGCAGATATTAATATAGAAGAACTTGCAGACTTGATAATGGAAGTTTTACCTAATAATTTAATTGAAATAAAAGCTCTAATTCCTTATAGTGAGGAAGCTTTAGTTTCCTATTTTCATGACAATGGAATTGTGAATGAAAAAGAATATAAAGAAATAGGAACTTTAATAGACGGATCAATCAAGAAAAAAGATTTTCATATATTTGAAGATTATATATTTGGAGGGGAAGATGAATAATTTAATAGTAGAATATCAAAGAGTCTATCAAAAAGTTGTTAAGGATTTTGAAGAAAATGAAGAAGTTTTAGCAGCTTTTGTATTTGGAAGTATAGTAACTGGAGATCTTTGGGACAATTCAGATATAGATTTTTTTGTAATATTAAAAGAATATAACGATGGAATAGTTAATGTTTATTCAAGTGAAAATGATATAGCGGTTCATTTAAAAGTTATGTCTAAAGAAGAATTTTTAAATCTTAAAGAGTTTGAGATTAAAGGAAGTTTTCTCCACAGATTATTTTCTTCATCAAGACTAGTTTTTTCAATAGATGATGATATAAGTGAAAAATATAATAGTGAAAGAATTTATCCTGAAATGGAAAGAAGGAAATGGACACTTTCATATCTTGGAAAACTTATAAAATCAATAGATTCAACAGAAAAGTTCTTAAATAATGACAATACTTATGGAGCCTTTAAGTCACTTTTGGAATCTATGGATCTTTATTCATCGGTTTATGTAAACTCAAGAGGCTATATGATATCTAAAGACACAATTAATGTTTGTGCAAACTTAAATAGTGAGTTTAAAGAAAAGTATAAAGAACTTGTATCAGGAGATGTGCTAGAAACAAAAGTTTATGAAATAAATAAGTATTTGAAAAATATAATAGATAAAGAAATAACAGATGCCTCTGAAATTTTAATAGCTTATCTTAGAGAAAAAGATAAGCCTCTAAGCTCAACAGAAATAGCTGAAGATGATATTTTCAAGGATTTTGATATAAAAATGGAAGGAATACTTAGCCTTCTTTATTCAAAAAATATAATTAAAATGGAGTTGAGAGATGTATACACTCCTTTAGGAAAAGTTTTAATCAAAGAGAATGTATATAAACTGTAATGGCATATCAAACAATAAAAAAAGAAACTGAAATAGAATTTACAGAAAAAAAGTCAACTTTTATTGGTTCTGTTAAAAGAGTTTTTACCGAAGAGGATGCAATATCTTTTATTGAAGAAATTAAAAATAGACATAAGGGCGCTAGGCACTATGTTTATGCATATTCTCTTGGTGAAAATGAAAATATACAAAGATACAGTGACGACGGTGAGCCCCAGGGAACTGGTGGTATTCCAGTCCTTGAAACCATTAAAAAAAATAATCTTAGAAATACAGTTGTGGTTGTAACAAGATATTTTGGAGGGATTTTACTAGGGACAGGCGGTCTTGCTAGAGCCTATAGTAGAGGTGCGAGGGACGCTATTGACTTTGCGGGGTCAATTGATAGAGTTTCTGGCTATGAGGTAGATATCGAAGTTAAATATGAGGCTCATGGAAGCTTAGAACATTATCTTAGAGAAAATTCTATAGATATCGTAGATATCAAATACACTGATGTTGTTAATATAATAATTTTTGTTGAAACTATTGGTTTTAATAAGATTTATGATAGTATTTTAGATATAACATCAGGAGATGTAAAAATCGTGAAATCAGATGAAAGTTTATTTTATAAAGATAAAAACAAACTTTTAAAAGAAATTGAAGGCTAGAAGCAAAAATGTTATAATTTTTAAATAATAGCTAGGGGAGGAAATATATATGGCAGGACATTCAAAATGGCATAATATTCAAGAGAGAAAAGGAAAAATGGATAAAAAAAGGGGTAAGCTGTTTACAAAGCTTGGTAACGAGATCACCATGGCAGCAAAAGCAGGTACAGATCCTGAAATTAATGCTAGTCTTAGAGAAGCTATAAATAAAGCTAAATCTTTTAATTTGCCCAATGATAATATAGAAAGAGCAATAAAAAAAGCCGCTGGAAACTTAGCAGGCGTAAACTTTGAAAATATAACTTATGAGGGCTACGGAACTAACGGAGTTGCAGTTATTGTAAAAGCATATACTGATAACAAAAATAGGACAGCAGGAAGTATAAGGCATTTATTTGATAAATTTGGTGGAAATCTAGGAACTTCAGGTTCTGTTAAATTTATGTTTGATAGAAAAGGTCAATTTATAGTAGAAAAAACGGATAATATAGATGAAGATGAACTTATGATGTTTGCAATTGAAAATGATGCAGAAGATTTCAAGGTTGAGGATAATGTTTATGAAATAATAAGTTCGCCAGAAGATTATTTAAAAGTTAAAAAAGCTCTTGAAGATTATGGAATTAAATTTTTAGAAGAGGGTATAGTAGAAATACCAACTACTCTTACAAAATTAAGCCTTGAGCAATCAGAGAAGTTATCTAAATTTTTAGATGCTCTTGAAGATGATGATGATGTAGATGATGTTTATCATAATGCAGATTTTCCTGAGGACTTTAAAGGTTAAAAAGTAAAAATATATAAATTTAAATAAGAAAATTTTTAAAAAACAAGTAGATAAGCTGTGTCTACTTTTTTTTATTGCTAAAATTAATACATACTTAAGTCTGTCCAGTTTTTTTCATTAAGATAAAGATAGGACTATTTTTAGATTAGGATTAAGCATTACCCTGCATAGTAAAGCTCAAATCATAGCTGGTGGTTAAATTAACCGAATATATTTAAACAAAATAAGTTATTATATTATATAATTAAAATATGGAGGGTAGATATGAATTGCTGGAAATGTGGAAAGAAAAATTTAAAAGAAAGTAAATACTGCAACAACTGCGGAGCCTTTATAAGTAAAGATGTTAAAAATAATTCTAAAAATAATAAATATATCAAGGAATCCAAATATATAGACACTAATAAAAACAAACAATTAGATAATAAAGAAAATGATTTGGCTAAACTAAATAGTGTGGACGATTACATATACGATAGAAAAAAACCGAAATCTAAATCCAAATCCAAAAACTTTCTTATCAGATTAGTTTTAATTTTAACCCTTGTTATAGTCTTTATTGCATCTTTTTATATAGTTGAAATTGCAAGCAGTAGTAATAAAGATAAATTACGTCAGGCAGAAATAGAAAAAGAACAAGAGATAGAAAGAGAAAAAGAAATGGAAGAACTTAAGGCACTTGAAGATTATCAAAATAAGTTTGATTCGGTTTTAAATGCTTTTTCTGAGCAAAAAACTTTGATCGACGGAAGTTTAGAGTCATTAGGGAGTTTAAAACTAAATAAGTTTGGAAAAAAACTAAACTTTGGAGATAGCTTTAATAATTTTGTTAATAAAGTTTTTGATAATTCATCGGTTAATAAATTGGTGTCGCAAAGTGAAGTAATTGATTTACAAATGAAAGAATTAGGGAACCCACCCGAGAGTTTTGACAAGAAATATAAAAACATGCAAAAACTTCAGAGCCTTGAAAAAAGAATAAAAGATGAGTTTTACCCTGAAGTAAATAAAGATACGGAAGAAAATGTAGTAGCGTTATTAGATGAATATAAGGTAATACTTTTTTCATTAAAAGAAAACTAAAAAAATTAAAATATTCTTGATTTTAATGTATCTACATAATATAATATAAGCAAGAGATTAAAATATAAACTAAAGTTAAAAAGGAGGAGAGGGTAATAACAAAAAGAGAACTTCAGATTATACGGATTATCAAAGAAAACCCTTTGATATCTCAGCAAGAAATAGCAGAGAAACTTGGAATAACAAGGTCTTCAGTTGCTGTTCATATTACAAATTTAAGTAAAAAAGGTATTATTAAAGGCAGATCTTATGTTTTAGATGAAAAAAATTATGTTTCGGTTGTTGGAGGAATTAATATTGATATTGTGGGCTTTCCTGAATATAAACTTGTAAGAAAAGATTCGAATCCAGGAAAAGCACTTATATCTCTTGGTGGGGTAGGAAGAAATATAGCAGAAAATTTAACTAAAATGGAGCTTAACACAAAACTTTTTTCAATTATTGGCAGTGACTATCATGGAGATCAAATAATTGAAGAATCAAGAGCTGTTGGTTTGGACGTGGATTACCTTAAAATTTCAGAGTCTCATAGTACAGGGACATATCTTGCTATATTAGATGAAGATCATGATATGGACATAGCTATATCATCAATGGATATCTTAAACTATTTAGATATTGATTATATAAAAGAAAATAGGCAGGTTCTTGGACTAAGTGACATAATAGTTTTTGATACAAATATTAATAAAGATGTTTTAGAATACGCAACGGACATATTATCAGATAATAAAATGTTTTTAGATACAGTATCATACAATAAAGCCTTAAGAGCAAAGGACATAATTGGTAGATTTCACACAATAAAGCCTAATAGGATTGAAGCGGAGGCCCTCTCTGGTATAAAAATTAAAGATAAGAAGGATTTAGATAAAGCCAGTGATTTTTTCCATAAAAAAGGTGTAGTAAATGTTTTTATAACTCTTAGTGAAAAAGGTGTATTTTACAGCGATGGTAAAGAAAGTGGTATTTTCAAAGCAGAGGGTGTAAAACCTGTGAATGCTACTGGAGCAGGTGATGCATTTCAAGCAGGGCTTGTATATGCTGAGGTTAATAACTTTAGTTTAATTGAAAAAACAAAATTTGCAACAGCAGCATCAATAGTTGCCATGACCTCTAATTCAACAATAAATGAAAAAATGTCAATAAATGAAATTAATAAAATTATCAAAAATATGGAGGAAAGTTATGAATAATAAACATTTAGATATAAGCAGTGAAGTTAAAGAAGCTTTAAAATCAGGAAAACCAGTTGTAGCACTTGAATCAACAATTATAGCTCATGGAATGCCATATCCTAAAAATGTAGAAACCGCTATGAAGGTTGAGGAACTAATCAGGAGAGAGGGAGCTGTTCCTGCAACTATAGGAATCTTAAATGGAAGACTTATAGCAGGCCTTTCAAAAGAGCAAATTGACTATATGGGAAAAGAAGATAATATTTATAAAGTTTCAAGAAGAGATATAGCCTATATGGTTGCCAATAAAAAAGATGGAGCGACAACAGTTGCATCAACTATGATAATAGCTGAGATGGCGGGAATAAAAGTATTTGCAACTGGTGGAGTAGGCGGTGTTCATAGAGGTGCAGAAACAACTATGGATATTTCAGCAGATCTTGATGAACTTGCAAATACAAATGTATCAGTAGTATGTGCTGGCGCTAAATCAATTCTTGATCTAGGACTTACTCTTGAATATTTAGAAACAAAAGGAGTTCCAGTTCTTGGTTATAAAACTGATGAACTTCCAGCTTTCTATACTAGAAAAAGTGGATTTAAAGTGGACTATAATATTCAAAAACCTCGTGAATTTGCAAGGTTTATAAAAACAAAAGAAGAACTTGGCTTAAAAGGCGGAAATTTAATCGTGAATCCTATTCCGAAAGAATATTCAATGGATCATAATTTAATTAATAAAGTTATTGAAGAAGCTATTTTAGAGGCAAAAGAAAAGGGTATTCATGGTAAAGATACGACTCCATTCTTACTTTCCAAGATTAAAGATATTACAAAGGGAGAGTCACTAGAAGCAAACATAGAGCTTGTATATAACAATGCCATACTAGGGGCGAAAATTGCTAAAGAAATGTCAAAAATTTAAAGTTTTTTAATTTGTATTTAATTAAGCACTGCTAATATGGTAGTATTAAACAAAGTTACTATATAGGAGTAATGATTTATATGAATGGAAACAACATACTTTTTAATATTTTATTTATAATTATAATTATATCCCTTGGAGTGTTTGCTATAAGGCTTATTCCTTATGTTCTTTTATTATGGTTTATATACTTTATTTATAGTTCATTAATAAAACCACTAATTAACAATATAAGGTCTGGCAAAGATGATGATTTTAAGGATAGCAGGACTAGCTATAGAAGCGAAAATGAAAATTCAAGTGATAGTACATATATAAATACTAGTAAAAGTGTAAAAGATGAAGGTTTCTTTAAAAAAGACAGGGATTTTATAGATGTAGATTATGACGAAAAAGATTAAACAAGTTATTAATATGATAAGATATAGTGAGACTAGGAACAAAAATTTCCTAGTCTCACTATTGTTATATGATTATTAAATGTTTTTTAATCTAATGAAACGTGATAATATATAAGAGGTATGCAGGGGGATTAAATGTAATGTATGATTATATAAAAGGGAACTATGAAGGAATTCATAAAGATTATTTATCAGTAGAAAACGCGGGAATTGGTTATAAAGTTTTTACATCAGGTAATACAATGTCTCTTCTTCCTGATATTGGAGAAAAAGTAACTCTTTTTTTAACTCAAATAGTCAGGCAAGATTTTATTGGCCTATATGGTTTTTATACAAGAGAAGAACTTGATTTATTCTTAGTTTTAATTAAAATAAATGGAGTTGGTCCAAAAGCAGCTCTTTCATTATTATCTGTAAGTAGTCCTGAAAGACTTAAAAGAGGAATTATAAATAAAGATGAAAAACTTCTTACCAAAGCACCAGGAATTGGGAAAAAAATATCTCAAAGAATTATTTTGGAATTAAAAGGTAAACTAACTCTTGAAGAATCAGATGATTTAACAGAAATAGAAAAACTTTCAATAGCTTCAGATAAAAATGTAAGAGAATCTATTGATGCATTAATGGCCCTGGGGTATTCAGAGAGAGAAGCGGAAAAAGCTGTATCAAGTGTGGATAAGAACTTAAGTATAGAAGATATAATTAAATCGTCTTTGAAAAATTTAATGAATTAAGGTGAAAAATATGGATGAAAATGAGGAAAGATTGGTAACAAGAGAAGAGCTTGAAATAGATAGGCAAAATGAATATTCTTTAAGACCAGAAACTATAAAAGAGTATATTGGTCAAGAAAATGTAAAAGAAAAGCTTAAAATATTTATAAAAGCAGCAAAACTTAGAGATGAATCCTTAGACCATGTAATTATACATGGTCCACCAGGCCTTGGTAAAACTACTCTTGCAAATATTATTGCAAATGAAATGGGTGGTAATTTAAAAGTAACATCGGGACCTGCAATAGAAAAGCCGGGTGATCTTGCTTCTATTTTAACAACATTATCAGATTATGATGTTTTATTTATTGATGAAATTCATAGGCTTTCAAGAACTGTCGAAGAAATACTGTATCCTGCAATGGAAGATTATTGCTTAGATATTGTTATAGGTAAAGGATCTGAGGCAAAGTCAATAAGACTTGATTTAGCTAAATTTACACTTATAGGTGCAACAACGAGGGTAGGTCTTTTAACCTCTCCTCTTAGAGATAGGTTTGGAGTTCATTTGTCTATGGACTATTACAGTGAAAAAGAGCTCCAAGAAATAATTGTAAGAAGCTCTAAAATCCTTAATTCAGATATAAGTGAAGATGGGGCTATTGAAATAGCAAAAAGAAGTAGAGGCACACCAAGAATTGCCAATAGACTTTTAAAAAGGGTTAGAGACTATTCTCAGGTTAAAGGTGAAAAAATAATAAGCCAAAAAAATGCTGTAAAAGCATTAAATATGCTAGATGTTGACAGCGAAGGCTTTGACAGAATTGACCGCAGAATATTGGAATCAATAATTAATAATTTTGACGGAGGCCCAGTTGGAGCAGAAACTCTTTCTTATTTTATAGGAGAAGAACTTGATACTATTGTTGATGTTTATGAGCCTTATCTTCTTCAAAAAGGTTTTATTATAAGAACATCAAGAGGAAGAATAGCTACAAATATGGCGTACGAGCATTTAGGTGTTAAAAGAAAACAAATTAAATAAATTTATTTATAGAAAGAGGTATTTATGAAGGCGCGAGAATTTGACTACAGATTGCCCCATGAGCTTATAGCGCAGAGGCCACTAGAAAAAAGAGACACATCAAGACTATTAGTTTTAAATAAAAAAACAGGAGAAATTTCTCATGAGAAATTTTATAATATAATAAATTACTTGAAAAAGGGTGATGTCTTAGTATTAAATGATACCAGAGTTATTCCAGCAAGACTTATAGGAGTCAGGGATAAAACTTTTGGTAAAATAGAGTTTCTTTTACTTAATAGACTTAAGCTAGATACTTATGAGTGCCTTGCAAAACCTGGCAAAAGAGCACAAATAGGAACTAGCTTTATTTTTGGAGATGGACTGCTTGTAGCAGAAGTTATAGATATATATGAAAATGGGAATAGAGTAATAAAATTTACTCATGAAGGCGTATTTGAAGATATACTAAACAAACTAGGCGAAATGCCCCTACCTCCTTATATTACTGAAAAACTAGATGATAGCGAAAGATATCAAACTGTATATTCAAAAAGTCTGGGATCTTCTGCCGCTCCAACAGCAGGGCTTCATTTTACTGAAAAACTTTTAGATAAGATCAAAGAAAAAGGTGTAATTATCACATACCTAACTCTTCATGTAGGCCTTGGAACATTTAGGCCAGTCAGTGAAGTGAATATAGAAGATCATGATATGCATAGTGAATTCTACAGTTTATCAAAAGAAAGCGCTGAGATTATAAATAAAGCAAAAGATGAGGGTAGAAAAATAATTTCTGTTGGAACCACATCTACAAGAACCCTTGAATCTGTTGCAAAAAAAGATGGAAGAGTTTTTGAATCATCCGGATATACAGATATTTTTATTTATCCAGGATATAAATTTAAATGCATAGATTCTTTAATAACTAATTTTCATCTTCCAGAATCAACTCTTATAATGCTTGTTTCTGCCCTTGCAGGAAAAGAAAATACTATGAATGCATATAAAGTTGCGGTTGATGAAAAGTATAGATTTTTTAGTTTTGGAGATTCAATGTTTATAAAGGAGTAATTATGTATAAGTTAATAAAAAAAGATGGTAAAGCTAGAAGAGGAAGACTTGAAACAGTTCATGGAACAATAGAGACACCAGTTTTTATGAATGTAGGAACCCAGGCTGTTATAAAAGGTGCAGTTTCTTCTATGGATTTAAAAGATATTAATTGTCAGGTTGAGCTTTCTAATACATATCATCTTCACTTAAGGCCAGGAGAAGAGATAATTAATAAGCTTGGTGGAATTCATAAATTCATGAACTGGGATAGACCTATTTTAACTGATTCAGGTGGTTTTCAGGTATTTTCTCTTGCTGAATTTAGAAGAATAAAGGAAGAGGGAGTATACTTTAACTCTCACATAGATGGAAGAAAGATTTTTATGGGCCCTGAGGAGTCTATGCAAATTCAAAGTAAACTAGCATCTACAATAGCAATGGCTTTTGATGAATGCATTGAACTTCCAGCTGAAAGAGATTATGTTAAAAAATCTGTAGATAGGACAACAAGATGGCTTAAAAGATGTAAAATAGAAATGGAAAAATTGAATAAAAAAGAAAGTACAATAAATAAAGATCAACTGCTTTTTGGAATAAACCAAGGTGGGACCTACGATGATATAAGAATAGAGCATGCCAAAGAAATAACTAAACTAGATCTTGATGGTTATGCTATAGGTGGACTTTCAGTTGGAGAAAGCCATAGTGAGATGTATAGGATCATGGATGCTGTAGTTCCTTACCTACCAGAAGATAAGCCTATATACCTTATGGGAGTGGGGACACCTGAAAACATACTAGAATCAGTGGATAGAGGAATAGACTTTTTTGACTGCGTTCTTCCAGCAAGAAATGGAAGACATGGACAGCTTTATACAGATAAAGGTAGAATAAATCTTAAAAATAAAAGATTTGAACTAGATACTTTACCTGTTGATGAGAGCTGTGAATGTTACACATGTAAAAATTATACAAGGGCATATATAAGGCATTTGTTTAAGGCAAACGAAATGCTTGCAATGAGACTTTCAGTTATCCATAATCTTT
>JAAZDF010000121.1 GCA_012512905.1 Clostridium sp. | reverse complement strand
TCAGTTTATCATACATTTTTTCAGCTTCCTTAGGATTTAAAGCATTTATATAACTAGGCCTTCTTCCTTTTCTTGCATCCCCGTAAAGAGTAAACTGAGATATTATAAGAATATCACCCTTTACATCCTTAACTGATAAATTCATCGTTCCCTCTTTATCATCAAATATTCTAAGGCCTATGATTTTATCGCCAATATACTTAAGGTCCTTATCATTGTCGTCAATTGACATTCCTACTAAAACATTAAGTCCATAGTCTATCTCAGAAATAATTTTATCATTTACTGAAACGCTAGAACTTTTTACTCTTTGAACTATAGCTCTCATTTTGTCTCCTATACATTTCCAGTTCTAAATGCATCCATAACTGAATCTATTTTCCTAAGCCTTTTTAAGGTTTCTTCTAGTAAATTTATATCTCTAATTAATAGAGATAGATATATTGTTGTTATATCATCTTTATTAGTTTCTGCTTTAATTGCATTTAATGGTATTTTAAGTTCATTGATTTCATATATAACATCTGAAACTAAATTATTTCTGTCAAAAGCTCTAACTTCGATTCTAGCACTATAAAGATCGTCTCCGGAGTCCTCCCAAGATACATCTACAAACCTGTCTGGATTTTTCTTTTTCATTCCAGTAATATTAGAACAATCTGATCTATGGATACTAATTCCGCTAACACTTGTTATAAATCCAACTATATCATCACCAGGAACTGGTGCGCAGCATTTAGCAAACCTAACTTCAACGTTATCCATTCCGGCAACTGTAACTCCAAAAATAGATTTCTTTTTGCTTTGTGCTTTCTTTTTATCTTCTTTTATTTTTCTTTCAGCTTCTAAAAGTGTTTGTTTGTTATCTTTTTGAACAAGAGCTCTTTTTTCTTTATCTCCTGCTTCTTTTAATGCTGAAACAATTGTTGATGGAAGAACCTGACTTGCACCAACAACAACATATAAATCTTCGATATTATTCCCATGGTATCTTCTTATTAACTTATCTAAAGCAGGCCCTTTTGCAATATCAGCAAAATTTCTGTCTTGCTTTCTTGCTTCTCTTTCAAGAGCTTCTTTTCCTTTTTGAAAATTTTCTTCTCTTTTTTCTTTTTTGAACCAAGCTCTAATTTTAGTTTTTGCTTGATTTGATGTAACTATATTAAGCCAGTCTATATTTGGTCCTTTTGGTTTTGTCGATGTAATTATTTCAACTATTTCTCCTGTAGTAAGCTTATAATCTAAAGTTACCATATTCCCATTAACTTTAGCCCCTATTGTTTTATGTCCTACGTCAGTATGGATTCTGTAGGCAAAATCAATCGGAGTTGCCCCATGTGGTAGATTTATAACTTCTCCTTTAGGTGTAAAAACAAATATTTCATCTGCAAAAAGGTCAATTTTAAATGCTTCCATAAATTCTTCAGCATCTGAAGTTTCTTTTTGCCATTCAAGCATATCCCTAAGCCAAACTAGCTTTTGGTCTATAGTTTCTTCATTTTTCTCATTTGATGCTCCTGTTTCCTTATATTTCCAGTGAGCAGCTATACCATATTCTGCCACTCTGTGCATCTCATAAGTTCTTATTTGAATTTCAAAAGGTTTCCCTGCACGGCCTATAACAGTTGTGTGAAGAGATTGGTACATATTGGGTTTAGGCATTGCTATATAGTCTTTGAACCTTCCTGGTATAGGTTTATACACTGTGTGTACTATTCCAAGAGTTGCATAGCAGTCTTTTATACTGGAAACTAAAATTCTAAT
>JAAZDF010000012.1 GCA_012512905.1 Clostridium sp. | reverse complement strand
TCACTTCATTTAATTCTGCTTAACTTGATATATGATATTTCATGTATCGCTATACCGTGGGATAATGTAGATGAAGAGTTTGTTAAAAAACCAAGAGCATGGGACGCTAAGTCTATTAGTAGCTTTATGATCTGGGTTGGACCTACAAGCTCAGTATTTGATATAACCACATATTTACTTATGTTCTTTATAATTGCTCCACAAGTTGTAGGAGCGCAGTTTAGCGCACTAACAGATCCTGCACAGATAGCTGCTTTTATAGCAATATTCCAGGCGGGATGGTTTATAGAATCTATGTGGTCTCAAACACTTGTTATACATATGATTAGAACAGCAAAAATACCATTTGTGGAAAGCTTTGCATCATTCCCGGTATGGGTACTTACAACAGCTGGAATTTTAGTAGCGACAGTGATACCTTTTACAAGTATTGGAGCTCATATTGGATTCCTTCCACTTCCTGGAAACTTCTTTTTATGGCTTGCAGTAACACTTGTAGCGTATTTCGCTTTAGTTATGGTAATTAAAAAGATTTATATTAAAAAATATGATACTTGGCTATAGGATAAATAGATCTAACTAAGTATTTATTTTGCTAAGCTTTGAGAATAAATAAAAAGTGAAAATTCAAATACCTTTTTAATTAATTTTAAAGGGGTATTTGATTTTTTTATACTATAATTCCTACTAAGCTGGCTAATGTATTTTTAGATTATTTAATGTAATTTTATAATTATACTGTATAATCAAGAAGTGACAAATATTGCATAGAATCTTTAGATTAATATCTTAACAAAGAGCTATGAAGAGATAAAAGGGGTTATTTTATTTGAAAAACAAGAAAAAGTTAAAATATATCTTAATAGTAATAGCAGTATTTGTGCTAGTATTTTCTGGAACCAAGCTCTTTTTTAAAGCAAATAGTTTTAAAGGAGAAATTGATAAGATAGAAATATTTATTATTGATGAAAAAACAAAAGGGAATTTAAAATCTAAAACTATAGAAGATACAGGTGAAATAGACCTGTTTATAAAAGCACTAAATTCAGCAAAGGTTTCAAAAAAAGTAAAGAATGAAGATATAGATATGGGTAAAACATCAAAATACTTATTTTATGAAGATGAAGATTTAATAAAAACTCTTGTATTTAGTGATAAGACTTCTGAAAAAATTATAAATAAAGATAAAATTTATAAAGTTAAATATAAAGAAAAAAATCTTTTTAACCTATATAAAAATTCAAAGGCTACAGAGCTGGAAATAGAAAAGTAAATAAAATAATTGAAATATTAATAAAAGCTTATTTGTTAGGCATGATTGACATTGGTGCTTATCTAATGTAGTATTTGATAGTAGTATTTTAATAGAGAAATTAAGAGGTGAGAGTAATGGCAAAACCAATAGTTGCAATAGTAGGAAGACCAAATGTAGGTAAATCTACTCTTTTCAATAAAATAGCAGGTCAAAGAATATCTATAGTAGAGGACACTCCTGGGGTTACAAGAGACAGAGTATACGCAGATGCTGAGTGGCTTAATCATCATTTCAAGCTAATAGATACTGGAGGAATAGAACCAAAATCTGAAGACATTATATTTAGACAAATGAAAAGACAGGCAAACCTTGCAATTGAGATGGCTAATGTAATAATTTTTATTGTTGATGGTAAGCAGGGACTTGCAGATTCAGATAGGGAAGTTGCTCAGATGCTTAGAAAAAGTCAAAAGCCAGTTGTTCTTGCTGTCAATAAAATAGATTCAATGAAAGAAGAAGCAAATGTTTTTGAATTTTTTAATATAGGAATTGGAACACCTATTTCAATATCTGCAAGTCAAGGACTAGGTCTTGGAGATCTTCTTGACGAAGTGATTAGTCATTTTGATAAATACTCTGAAGATGAAGAAGACGAATATATAAGAATAGCTTTTGTAGGAAAACCAAATGTAGGTAAATCATCGTTAATAAATAGACTTCTTGGCGAAGAAAGATCTATTGTTACAAACATACCTGGTACTACAAGAGATTCTATAGATAGTTATCTTGAAACAGATCAGGGTAAATTTATACTAGTTGATACAGCAGGTCTAAGGCGTAAATCAAGAATAAAAGAAGATATAGAAAGATACTCCGCAATTAGAACAATAGCATCAATAGAGAGAGCAGATGTTGTAATATTAATGGTTGATGCGGTAGATGGCGTATCAGATCAGGATGAAAAAATAATAGGATATGCTCATGATATGAGTAAAGCAATACTTGTTGTAGTAAATAAATGGGATCTTATAGAAAAAGATCAAGATACTATGAAAAACTATACAAACCAAATGAGATGGGACCTTAAATTTTTATCTTATGCACCCTTTATATTTATATCCGCTTTAACAGGACAAAGGACCCATAAAATATTAGAAGAAGCAAAAAAGTGCTATGATAATTACTCAAAGAAAATTAGGACAGCAGTTTTGAATGATGTTATAAGTAAAGCACTCCTTGCAAAGGAACCTCCAATAAAAGGAACAACAAGACTTAGAATTTACTACGGAACGCAAACAGGAACTAAACCTCCAACTTTTGTGTTTTTTGTAAATGATAAAAAAGCAATGCATTTTTCCTATGAAAGATATATTGAAAATCAGCTAAGAAAAAGTTTTGATTTTGAAGGTACGGGGCTTAAAATAAATTATAGAGAAAGAAAAAGAGAAGAGAGATAAAGAAGCTTAAAAAACAACCTTAAACATTTGAAAATCCTTAAATATAGCTCTATTCGAAGTGCAAATAATAGAAAAAAATAATAGTTTATTAATAAGATAATTTGATATGCTTCCTTTGTAATAGATAGTGAAAAATAAAAACACTATTTATGAAGAAGGAAGTTTTTATCTTTTTCCGGATAAAAGGTTCTTTATCCAATCATGAGAGGGAGAAAGCCTTACGATAAGTGGTGAGTAGTTCAAAGCAACATAAAACTAAAGTTTCTCCAGTAATAAAATAAGTTTTTAAAAAGTTATCTGAAAAACAGAAGTTGAGTATTACTTAGTTTTAGTTATGTAAACCAGAATCTGATAAATTACAGTAAAAGTTATTTATCAGTCTTTATATTTAGTTCACTTTCAGATTTTCATTATACATTCTTCTTATTTCTTTATTAAAATTTAATTAAGTTTTAAATCAAACAGTTAATAAATCCTTATAAATTGCTATAATAGAAAAATATAGGAGGAGATTATGGAGCTAAAAGTTAAGAACGTTCACAAGAGTTTTGGAGAGGCAAAGATTCTTCATGGGGTAGATCTCTATGTAGAAAGTGGAAGACCTCTCGGACTTCTTGGTAGAAACGGTGCAGGTAAGACAACTACGATTAGAATAATAATGGATCTTTTTAAAGGGAATAGTGGAGAAATACTTTATAATGGAAAGAAATTTGTACCAGCTAATCACAAAATAGGATATCTTCCCGAAGAAAGAGGTCTTTATCCAAAGAAAAAAGTAATAGAACAGTTAGTATATCTAGGTGAATTAAGAGGATATGATAGAAAATATATTAAAGAAAATGCTTTAGAATGGCTTAAGAGATTTGGAATAGAGGAGTATAGAGATAAAAAGCTAGAAACTCTCTCAAAAGGAAACCAGCAGAAGGTCCAGCTTGCATCTGTTTTTCTTGGGAATCCAGAAATAATAATATTAGATGAACCATTTAGTGGACTTGATCCTGTAAATTCAGAGATTTTAAAAGATATAATTTATGAAATCATAGATTCTAAAAGTCTTTTAATATTTTCTAGTCATCAGATGAATTATGTAGAAGAATTTTGTGAGGAAATAGCGCTAATTGATAAGGGTAAAATAGTATTAAGTGGTGATTTAAATGATATTAAGGAAGATTATGGTAGAAATAGATTGACTTTAAGTCTTGAAGATGTTGATATTAAAGCTTTAGAAGAAATTTTCGAAAATCATTTTGCCGACATAGGGATAATTTTTGAAACAACAAAGCATTTTATAATACTTGAACTTCTTGAAGGCAAATCTAAAAAAGATTTGCTTGAAAGAATAATAGACTTAAATTTAAATATAGATACATTTTCAAACTATAAACCAAGACTAAGCGATATCTTTATAGAGAGAGTTGGTGAATAAAATGAAAGAGTTTTTTGTAGTACTAAAATTTGAGTTTTCTAGTTTCTTTAAAAACAAAGCATTTCTTATAACAACTATAATCTTATCTTTAATGCTTATAATAGGTCTTTCAGTACCAACTATTATCAATACATTCTCTGGTGGACGTGATTCTGATGGACAAGCTAGTGAAGAAGACTTTACTGCAGAAGAAATGGATAATTTCGGTTACATAGACAATTCTAGAGGAAAAGTAGATTTAAATAGTATAAAAGAAAATTTTTATATTGGAAATTTACAAGAATACAAAACAATTGATGAACTTGAAAAAGGGGTAAATGAAAATGAAATCGAGGCAGGTTTTGTCTTAGAATCCCCTTTAAGCTATAAACACATAATCAAAAACAATGAAATGTTTATTTTTAGCGGTGAAGTATTTGAGGAAGCTTTACTTGAAAGCTATAGGGCCGCTGAGTTTAAAAACTTAGGAGTAGATTATGGTCAAGCTGAAAGTATTTTAAACCCAGAAATACAGTACGAATCAGTTATTTTAGGTAAGGATAGTGCTAACAACTATGTATATACATATCTATTAATATTCGCTCTTTATTTTGCGATAATTATGTATGGACAGCTTATAGCATCTTCGGTAGCAAGTGAAAAAAGTAATCGTGCCATGGAAGTACTTGTGACAAGTACCAAGTCAACAAATCTTATTTTTGGTAAAGTTATTGGTGTTGCTTTAGCTGGTTTTATCCAATTTGCTTTAATAATAGGAGTTGGAGTAGTAACTTATAGTCTTAACAGAAGTGCTTGGGATGGAGCTTTAGATTTTGTATTTAACATTCCAAGAAATATATTATTATACTTTGCAGTATTTGGAATGCTTGGATATTTCTTATATGCATTTATTTTTGGTGCTCTTGGTGCATTAGTCTCAAGGACAGAAGACGTAAATGCTAGTGCTACTCCTGTTACACTACTCTTTGTAGCAGTGTTTATGATATCTATATTTGGTATGCAAAATACTGAAAGTATTGTACTTAAAGTAGCATCATTTATACCCTTTAGCTCTTTCATGGCCATGTTTATAAGACTTAGTATGGGAAGTGTAATGCTTTGGGAAGTACTTCTATCTCTTGGACTACTTATTGTAACTACTATTTTAATAGGCATATTAGCATCAAAAATATATAGGATGGGTACCTTAAGGTATGGTAATCCAATAAAGCTTAAAGATGCAATTAAAAATATTAGAAAAGGTGATTAATTTAAATAAAGTATTTGAAAGATTCCTTATCGCATTTTGAAAATAAGATAGTGAAATAGAAATATACAAACTCCTTAAAGAGAAACTTTCTTTAAGGAGTTTTATTCATGAATAAATTTTCTTGTACTTAAACAGCACTGCTATAATGTTTTGGCAATTTTAACTATTATCTCTCTTGTTTTCATAAGTTCTTTTGTTAGTATACTAAGGTCTTGAGTTAAAAGCTCCTTATTATCAACTATTAGTTTACCGTTTACTATAACTTTAGATACGTTGCTTGCATTGGCTGAGTAAACTAAGACAGAATAGTAATCATATATGGGCTGCATGTTTATCGAATCGGTTTCAACTATTACCAGATCTGCTTTTTTGCCAATTTCTATAGATCCAATAATATTATCCATATGTAAGGCTCTAGCGCCTCCGATGGTTGCCATTTCTACAATCTCTTTTGCAGGAAATATAGTTCTGTCATCATTAAAAAGTTTATGGATTTTAGCCACTAATCCCATCTGAGTGAAAATATCTAGAGTGTTTCCACTCATTGGACCATCTGTTCCAAGACCTAGTTTTAAACCCATATTATACATTTTGTAGGCCGGTGCAAGGCCGTGGGCACCTTTAGCATTTGCTCCAATATTATGTGAAATACCAATTTTTTTATCTTTCAAAATATTTAAATCATTGTCATTTACATGTATAAGGTGAGCACCAATCATTCTTTCATTAAGCATACCTATGCTACTTAGATACTCTACAGGCGATAAATTATATTCTTTTAAATATTTATCACTTTCAGAATTTGTTTCAGCTATATGCATTAATATAGGTACATCTTTAGTTTCAGCTAAGGAAAAAGCTTTTTGTAAATGTTCCGTATCATTAGTATAGGGCGCATGAGGAGCAACACCAGGTGTTATTAAATCATCATTTTTCCATTTATCAATAAACCACTCACTATATTCGAGTCCTTCATAGGGCTTTTTTGAATCAGGAGCAATAAAATCAACTACTGTTTCTCCTAAAACTCCTCTTAAGCCAATTTTTTTTGTGGATTTAGCTACTTCATCTTCAAAGTAATACATATCAGCAAAGGTTGTTACACCCGCCAGCGCCATTTCGGCTGCCCCATACATAGCACCTAAAGAAGTCATTTCTTTGTCTACTAATAGTTTTTCTAAAGGGAATAGATACTTAGTAAGCCTATTTGCCACATCGTCCCCAAGACTTCTAAAAACTGACATTGCACAGTGGGTGTGAGCATTGACAAAACCAGGTATTAATATTCCTGATTTACCATCAATAATTTTTTTATCTGGATAAAGCTCCAATAATTCTCTACCACCTATATGGGTAATAGAATCATTGTCTATAACAACAACACCATCTTCGATTATATCTTTATCTGCGTTCATGGTTAGGATAGATACATTTTTAATTATTATATTAAACACCGCCTTAAGATTCGAGTATTTTTAGCTATAAAATAAGATTTAGTTGCCACCACTAATTTCTTTATTCCATTTGTCTATCCATTCTTTATTTACTTCATAAATATACTGCCAATCTACTACATTCAGTTTTTCTATAGTTTCTTTTCCATAAGCCAGTCCTTCAGCTTGTTCATCAGTTAAAACCACAGTTTTGTTAGCTGGAGAATCAACCCTATCTACTGCATTAGCTTTTTGAACTTCTTCACTTATAAGCCAGTTTATAAACTTTTCGGCTAGATCTTTATTTTTAGAACCCTTTACTACATTTACACTGTTCATAGCTGCGTAAGAACCTTCTTTAGGATCTACCCATTTTACAGTAGGAACGGCTTCTTTAATTTGGCCATAGGCAAAACCTAGTCCTGATACAAGGGCAACTTCTTTTTGCGTAAACATATTTACCACTTCAGATGATTTAGAATAAATTTTAACTAAATTATCATCAAGGGCTTTTATTTTGTTAAATACAGCGTCAATATCAGTCTTTATATCCAGGCCTTCTATGTCTGCTGCAATATAAGGTATCATTGGTCCAGATGTTGTTGTAATGTCTGGTATAGTTACCTGTTTAGTTAGGGAATCGTCCCAAAGGTCATCCCATGAATCAACATCAATATCTACTTGGTCTGAATCATACATTATGCCAAATCTATCAATTGTATTTGAAGGTCCGTACTGGGCTCCAAAAGGGGCTTTAGCGAAATCATAAAGCTCTTCAAGGTTAGGAATATTATCAGGGTTTATTTCTTCAATTAATCCTTCATTTATTGCCTGTACTGTAAATCCTTCTGCCAGTTGAATAACATCTACATTATTATCCATTCTAATTTTGTTAAGCCTGTCTGCATTATTACCAACTTCTAGAACAATTTTTACATTATGTTCTTTTTCAAAGGGTTCATAAATATTTTTTCTAAGAAGTTCTTCATTAAAACCCCAAGTAGAAAGGACAAGTTCAGTTTCTTTTCCATCTTCTCCTGAACCACCATCTGTAGAGCCGCAGGCTACTATAAGTAGGGAAAGGGCTAGCAGTAAAATTAATACAAATTTATTTTTTTTCATTTTTAATCCTCCGATTTTTAAACTAAAATAATTTTATCTTCTGGGAATACAAGGCTTACATTATCTCCTGCCTCAAAAAAGTCAACTGACTCATCATTTACAACAAAATTTCCAAGGTCTGTTTTAACCTGATATTGATTATTTCTTCCTAAGTAAGTTCTAACAAGTATTTCACCAGATACCGAATTTTCAGCTTTAGGCTTATCTTTACTAATTTCTATATCATCTGGCCTTATAACTCCTTTTGTAGGAATTAAATCTTTATACAAGTCAAGATATTTAACAGAGAAACTTATACCATTTCTAGTCTCTAATTTCCACAGGTCATCTTCTTTAGATAGGAGTTTTAAATCTATAAAGTTTTCAAATCCTACAAAGTTAGCAACAAATTCATTAGCTGGATAATTATATATCTCGGATGGGTCATCCATCTGCTCAATAACGCCGTTATTCATTATGGCTACTTTGTCTGATATAGCGAAGCATTCTTCCTGGTC
>JAAZDF010000120.1 GCA_012512905.1 Clostridium sp. | reverse complement strand
TTTTCAACATGCCTTGACGGACAGATAGTGTTTTTCCTTTTTTTCCATCTCTATATTCTTGAGCTAGAGTTTCAATGTATATCTTTACAGAGTTGAAACTAAATATATCTGTTATATTTCTGCTGTCCATTAATTTTAAATAATGGACAAGTGTATCGAATATGTTTGTTTTTGATCTTGCAGCTACATCCATTGTTGATATTGCCAGATAAATTTTATTTACTAGTTTTCTTCTATTTGCATCTAAAGGTATCCCTTGATTTTTAGGAGCTACCAGTCTTTTTCCTTCTATAGGGAGAATAGGGCATCCAATAAAGTAGAGTCGATTAAAGTCAGCAGTTTTATCTTCATAAAATATATATTTATTTTTAAGATCTATGTGAGCTATTTCTGCACTTTGTTCAGCTGGAGTTAGTTTCCTTTTTGAGCTTTTAATGAAAGACATTTACTCACCTTTACTTAATAATATATTAATTGCTGATTCATATACCTCGTTTGCATTTATTCTGCCTTCACAAAATTTTAAATACCCTAATAATGTTTTTCTGTTTTTATGCCCCATTACGGACTGCAAGTAATCAAGAGCATTTCCCTCTTTTATACCACTATTGAGTAGTTCTTTTAATCTTTCAACAGCATAGGTAGATCTTAGGTTATGAAATTTATGATCAAAGCTATGAACATCATTTCTAATTGCGTTTCGGATTTCGCCCCATCTCGCATTAAGTGTTGAAGCTGAATATTTATATCCGTTTTGATTTATTAATAATGGAGGGTTATCTTTATCATCAGGGTTTAGAGTGATATATAGTTTTTTACGATTGATATATCTACTGGAGTTTACATACTCATGTAATCTTTGCATTAAATCTGTAGGGATTTCAGCTTTTCTTGTGCTACTGTTTTTTGTCTCCACTCCTAGTCTAGGGTCAAGATTTAAACCTTCAGTGTGAATAAGGTATTTTTTCTTTAGTTGCTCAAGGCTTGGTTTGAAAATTGACTTCGCACGAAGAGTTATTATTTCATTTCTTCTAAGTCCTGAGAATCTACTTAACTCAATAGCTATTTGAAATTCTTTAGATATTGCTATGTTTTTTTCTCTACTACCTGTTTTCAAAGTTATTCTTTGTAGATCTTTGTAATGTTTTTCTAAAACCATCCATTCTTCTTTGTTTAATGGTATTAGTTTTCTAGAAAGACCGTAGTAACTAGTATCGTTTGGTAAGCTTAATCTTAAGTCTGTCGTGTCTACATATAAATATGATTTACGCATATATGTATGCGAATTTTCAGAATCTATTTTAACTATTTCATATTTGAAAGGAGGGTTTTTAAATAAGTAATCTCTACCTAAGTAAAATTTATAAAAACTAATGACTACTCGCATATAGCTGTTAGCTGTAGAGCGGGCAAGAGAGCCTGATTTATATGAGTCTCGTAGGTGTTTTCTAAATTTATATGTAGGTCTTAATCGAATAGCAACAGGCATCTCATCCCAGGTCATTTCAATTTCACTTAAGAATGTAAAATAATGTAGTAGCCCTTGAGCTTGAGTATTTACTGCTTTTTTTCTTAAGTTTGCTTTTAAGTGAATAAGCCAAGAATTAACAACTTTAATACTTTGACCATTTCTTTCAAATAAGAGAGGTAGCTTTCCTAGAGATTGCCCAGCACCTTGAAAGGATATTGATAACTCTCCGGTATTGGCATCAATATTTTGTATTGCTTGCTGGTCTATAACAAAATTAGGGACTTCCCAAAGCACTATGCTCATATGGCAACCTATACTGTATATTTCATGGTTTCACAGATTATTAGCGTAACAATCAATGTTCACAATGAAATCGTAACAGTACTCTATCGGGGTCGCCCATATTGACCAAGACATCGGCTTGCTTAATCAGTTTTTTTACCACGTTAAACTGTTTTTTGGTTGCAGGCTTAATCTGATGTTGCCAT
>JAAZDF010000011.1 GCA_012512905.1 Clostridium sp. | reverse complement strand
TTAAAGTTAATATAGCTGTAGAAGGCGGTAAGATTTCAGGCCTTCAAGTTGTAGAACATGGTGAAAGTGAAGATTTTTTTGAAACTGCTATAGATGAAATAAGTAGAGATATTATAGGTAAAGAATCTACTGAAGAAGTAGATGTAGTTTCAGGAGCTACATTGTCTTCAAAAGGAATAATTGAAGCAATAAATAGTGCTTTAAAAACAATAAAGTAATAAAACAGAACTTTATTAATAGGTACTCTAAAAAACGGGTTTTAGTGTAACTGCTTTAGAGCCTGTTTTTTATTATGGTTTAAGTATAATGGTTAAGATAATTTATATAGGATTATAATTCTAAAATATTAATCTTTATTTATGAATAATAAGTTTTCAATGGAATGAATGATTATAATTAAGGGCTTGTAAAAAATTGCTGGTAAAAATATTTAGGTATAGCCCATAAAAAGATAAAATAATAGAGTGAAAAGCAGGAGGTTTTTGCCGTGGGTAAAAATACTAATTTAACAGAAGGAAATATAGGCGGTGCCTTAACAAAATTAGCTCTACCTATAATGGGTACAGCGTTTGTTCAAATGGCTTACAGCTTAACTGATATGTTTTGGGTTGGACAAAATGGTAGTGAATCAGTTGCTGCAATAGGAACAGCTGGTTTTTATGTCGCGCTCTCCATGGCATTTATAATAATATCTAGAGTTGGTGGCGAGGTTTATGTAGCGCAAAGTATAGGAAGGAAAGACCTTCAAGGTGCAAAGCATTATGCTGAAAGTGCTATTCAATTAAATATTTTTATTGGAATTATATATGGCTTATTTGTACTCGTATTTAAAGATAGTTTACTTGGTTTTTTTAGGATAGATAATCTAAATGTTTTGTCAATGGCGAAAACTTATTTAACTATAATGGGTATTGGAATGTCTTTTTCATTTATAAACCCTATGTTCACAGGAATATTTAATGGTTCTGGAAATAGTTCAACCCCTTTTTATATAAATCTTTTAGGACTTTCGCTTAATATGATATTGGATCCTATCCTTATAAGAGGATTACTATTTTTCCCTAAATTAGGTGTTGCAGGAGCAGCATTAGCAACTATAATGTCCCAGATACTTGTGACTGTAAGTTTTTTGATTGTTATACATAAAAGAAAAGAAGTTTATTTTAAATTAAATATTTTTAACAAACTTGATTTATCAAGAATAGAAAATATATCAAGAGTAGGGATTCCAGTTGCCATCCAAAGTGGAGGATTTACTTTAATTGCTATGGTTATAGGAAGGATAGTTGCATCTTATGGACCTGAAGCAATAGCAGTTCAAAATATCGGGGCTCAAATAGAATCTCTTTCTTGGATGACTGCTAGTGGATTTTCAACTGCAATTAGTACATTTGTGGGGCAAAACTTTGGAGCTAAGAAGTATGATAGAGTGTTAGATGGATTTAAATCAGGAATAAAAATTATGTCTGTTGTTGGAATAGCAGTCACACTTATATTATATTTTTTTGCAAAGCCATTATTTTCAATATTTATAAACGAGCCTAAAACTATTATAATGGGGGTAGCTTATCTACAAATACTTGCAATATCTCAGTGGTTTATGACAATGGAGATATCTTGTGAAGGAGCTTTTCGTGGGGTTAGTAAAACTATTTATCCTTCTTTCATAAGTCTGACCTTTAATATACTAAGAATTCCTTTAGCTTTATTTTTGGCAAATAACATAGGTTTAGGACTAACAGGTGTATGGTGGGCAATAAGTATATCAACCATATTTAAAGGCAGTATACTTTTAGGAGCATTTTATTTTGTAATTCAAAAGCCATTTAGTATTAAAATTGATGAAGATAAGAATATAAATGATGAAATATATATAGAGGAAAAGATTTAAACCCAAAGCAAATGAAAAAAAGATAAAGAAAGTGTAGGAATTTAATTATATATATAATTTTCTAAAGGGATTACTGGTTGTAATCTCTTTTTTGAAGCTTTGAATTATTAAAATATTTTAGTTGATAGACCGATAATCTTATAATATGCAGTAAAACATGACCAAGTGTATCACCACATAATAAAAGGAGCAAAAAGGAGTAAATTCGACTAAAGACAAGTTGTGTGCAAATTTATAGATGTTATCTAGAAATGAGTGTATTTAAAAATGGTAAGATGATATACGTTGTCAAAAAAACAGAGAAAAAATAATTTCTGAAAACGACAAAACTAATTGACAGTTCACTTTAAATAATGGTATACTGTTAAGGCACCCGAAGAGAGTGCAAGCTTTTTGAAAATTAAACAGAATATAGGCAAACCAAAGTAATAAACAAATCAATCAATTCAATTTGAGTGTTTTCTATCTTTTAGAAAAAAGATAAAGCTAGTGTAAAAACTATGAAGCTAGACAAACTTTTAATTTAAGAGTTTGATCCTGGCTCAGGACGAACGCTGG
>JAAZDF010000119.1 GCA_012512905.1 Clostridium sp. | reverse complement strand
TACTAAACCTTATATCATAGTCAATGCCTGATGTTTCCTTAAGACCAGCAAGCATTGTAGATGTTAGTGTTCTTGTTATATCAAAAGGGTTTAAAGTTGGACCGTAAAACTTATTACCGGCTACCATAGATACAGCTGTAGCTTCTCCAAATGCTCTTCCAAGGCCCAGTATAAGCCCTGCAAAAAGACCAGATTTAGCGCTCATAAGAACTATTTTAAAATTAGTCTGCATCTTTGTTGCCCCAAGAGCAAAGGATCCAAGCTCTAAATCTTTATCTACAGATTCAATTGCTGTAATTGATACAGCAGTTATAGTTGGTAGGATCATAATCCCAAGAAGAAGTATTACAGCTAAAAGTGAATTTCCTCCAAAGGTTGAAAATCCGAGGGCTCTAGCAAATGAATCTACAAGGCTTACTATTACTGCAGATGCAAAAACTCCGTATACTACTGAAGGAATAGCAGCTAAAAGATTTATTACCGTTTTAAGAGTTTCTTTAAGGCGCTTTGGAGCAACCTTTACTATAAATAGAGCCGTTAGTATAGCAAGAGGAAAAGCAATTACCGCCGCCCCAAGACTTGATATCAGAGTATTTATAATAATAAATAATGCCCCATACTCAGCTCTGTCTTGCCTCCATACAGTACCTGTTAAAAAATCTTTAAGGCTATATCTGCCATATTCATAGCCAGGTAGAAAAACTTTTACCCCTTTAAAAACTACAAATATAAATATAATAAAAATTACAGACGCTGAAAGAAAAACCATAAATCTAAGCAGTATTTTAACAAAAAAATCCACTTTATGTTTTTTGATTAAATATTTTTTCTTTCTATTATTCTCTTCTTTATCAACTTTAGCATTTTCTTTGGATATCTTATTATCTTTTTTCATATCTTTCCCCTAATGATAGCCTACTTAAGTTCTTTGAAAGTCTTTATTTCTCCTTTAAAGATTTTGCCTAGATTTTCCTTAGTTAAATTTTCTATTTCTGCATTATTTCCATTTACAACAACTACAATTGCATCTTTACAGTAAACACCCTTTAGAAATGTATCTCCTACATCCTCTTCTTCTTTCAGCTCTCTTGAAAAAAAGCCTATATCTATTTTGTTCGCACCATCTTTTTCAGAGCCTAAGGTTCTTTTATAACCATCCCCTGAACCTGTATGGTTCATATTAATTTCAAAATCACCAGCTAGAGGAATAAAGGATTCAAGGGCTGCCCTTAACGTTTTCTCAACAGATGTAGACCCTCCTGTATAAATAGTTATATCTTTATTATCTTTTAATATAATCTCATGATTTTCTTTCAATTGATCCCAGTAAACACCTGTGTCTACGTCTACAATTCCTCCATAAGCTAAAATAACCTGCCTTCCTTCTTTGGAATTTAAAATATAGTCAACGAATGCTTTTAAAAGGTCTTCCTTATCTCTAGAAGAAAAGTCTCCACTTTTTCTCGTAACAAAAGAAAAATTTCTAGTTAAGTCATAATCATTCGAAATAACAGTTTCAGGACTTGCATAAAATCCATCATATTTTAAAGGCTTTATTCCTCCCTCACTAAAGTTTGTTGCAAGGGATACGTAGCCTATAGAGTTAGGGTCTCTCGAAATTTTTGTTGCCATATCGCCATTAGAGCTTACTTCAAAAGCTTGATTTGTAAGGTCACCTTTAAATCCTACTTTAACTTCAAAAGCTTCCCTAGTTCCAGAAGAAGCATCTCTTGTATAAACATTAATAAGCTCTTCTAAATCTTTATTACTCCTATTTAAAAGTCCACATCCAGTTAATAATAAAAAGATTAAACAACTAGATAAAGATAGTATTACTTTCTTATTCATTTTATCCTCCATACTAACCAGTATTATCTATACATCAAATATAACCTATTTTTGTTTATATTAAATCAATATTCTGTTATTTAATTGTTAATACATTAATAGTGTAAAAATTTAACTTTGTTAGTGAGTGAGACTAAATGCTATAGACTTTGGGTAATTTGCCAAATAGTCTTCACGGTTTTTATACCCATGGACTCTTAAAAGATTTTATCTATAAATAATGATTCCACTAGCTCTTCTAGAATATTTTTATTTTCCAGGATTAATGTTTGAGACTTTAAGCTAGGTGGAGCAATTTGCTTTAAGTTAAATCTATGAAGTTTTTATGATTTATATAGTAATTCATCATAAGGTGAATTTTGTACTATAATTCATCTTGCGGTGAATTATTAGTTCTGATATAATAGAAATAGAGGTGAATACCGTGGAAAAATGCTATGAATTCGAGAAATACACTGTTATTATTGGAGATATGATAGATTCAAAAAAAATAATAGATCGGAAAAATACTCAAATTAGACTCAAAAAAGTACTTAGTGAGATTAATAATAAATATGCAAAGGATATTGCATCTAAGTTCACAATTACTTTGGGTGATGAGTTTCAAGGTCTACTTAAAAGTAAAAATAATATTATGAACATTATCTTTGATATCGAAATGGAAATGTCACCAATATCTTTACGTTTCGGCATTGGTGTAGGAGAGATTAGTACTGAAATAAATTTTGAATACTCTTCTGAGATAGATGGATCTTCGTATCATAGAGCAAGAACTATGATAGAAAAATTAGAAATTATCAAAAATCAATACTCAACAAGACAAGCAAACATTCTCATTTCTTCACAAGATAAAAATGCTGAAATAGATAAACTATTAAATTCTCTTTTTTCTGTTTGTACTGTATTAAAATCTAAGTGGACTTCAAGGCAAACAGAAATAATTTATGCTTATTTACTAAGTGAAGAAAATCAATATAAGACTGCTGAAAAACTCGGAATCACACAATCTAGCGTGAATAAAGGTCTCAATAATTCAAATTTTTATACTTATAAGTCAGCCATAGACAATATCAACTCATTCTTGTCAGAAAAGGAAGATGATTAGATGTTTAAAGTAACTTTATCTGTATTTTTAATTGGACATTTTCTAGGTGATTTTTATTTACAAACAAATAAATTAGCTGATAGTAAAGAAAAATCATTTAAAGATCTATTAGTCCATAGTTTTATTTACTTGTTTTCAATAGCTCTTATAGTTATTACTATTCTCGGTTTTAGTTTTTTAAAGTGGGCTATTTTAGTATCATTAATTCACTTCTTTGTTGACTTGTTTAAATTTTACTTAAGCAAAAATAATAAAATAAAGAGAAAAAGAAAAAAATTTTTATATATTTTAGATCAACTTATCCATATAATTACTATCCTAATAGTAACGGTAAGAATTAATTATATGAAACAATTGAGTACACAAACTTATTTCAGAGTATTTCAGACATTTTAAATATTGATGCCGAGTTTATGGTTACTTGGATTCTGGCTATAATTATAATTATTAAACCAGTTAGTATTACAATAAAAAAGTTTTTAAGTCAGTATCAACCAATAACAGTTAGTCATGAGGAAAAAGGTCATCCTGGGGCAGGGTCATTAATTGGAATATTGGAAAGATTGATTATTATTATAATGATTTCACAAAATCAATATGCAGCAATTGGTTTTGTCTTAACTTCCAAATCCATTGCTAGGTATAATAAGATAATTGAAAACCCCCAGTTTTCAGAATACTATCTATTGGGTACATTACTAAGTATATTGTCTGTCATTATCACTTACATCATTATAGTTTTGTAAAATGTCCATAGATTTAATATATGTAAGAGAAATATTAAAGTAAAATTTACCCATTAAAAGATTCATTATCAAATGAATTATATCGTTTGATTCATTTAAATGTGAATCTTTTAATGAATTATATAATAAATAGATAGGAACACTTGAGTCGTATGTATATCATTAACCTGAAAAAAGGTTAATTTACGAGTGAATAAGAAAGACTGACAATGAAACTAGAAGGATCTGGAAGCTTAAAATATCAATATGTACTTTTAATCTAAGAAAGTAAAAAACTAGCACTTTTTAAAAAGTACTAGTTTTTTTTTATTTCAGAATTAGAGTCTGCTTATAATTAATTTTATCAGTTAGCTGGAGTTTCTATAAGAGCGTCAGCATCAGCTCCAGTATCTAAGTCATTGCCATTAGTGCAAGCTGCACCAAGAGCCATCATCACAACTAAACTTATATTAAATAAATTAAATGAGATTATAATTCTTATCTTTTATAGGTATAGTAACGATAAATGTTGTACCCTTATTTTCAATTGATTCTGTTTCTATAGTCCCGTTAAAGCTTAAAACTATATGCTTTACAATAGCTAGTCCAAGTCCAGTTCCGCCCATTACCCTGTCCCTTGCTTTATCTACCCTGTAAAACCTTTCAAAAATCCTATTTAAATGCTTTTTTGAAATTCCCACTCCAGTGTCTTTAACTTTAAATATAAATTGACTTTTATCTTTTTTATAAAGATCGATCTCTATTTTTCCATTTTCTTTTGTATACTTAACCGCATTATCCATTAAATTAATAGCAAGCTGCTTGAAATTATCTTTATCACCAAAGGTATTTATACCTTCCTCAATATTATAAATAAAGTCTATATTTTTTTCCTTTGCCCGAGGCTTTATCATATTAAATAATCTACGGGTCTCATAGCTGACATCTATCATTTCGTCTAGTGACGTATCTTTTGGCTGCTCTATTGCAGAAAGGGTTAATATGTCATTAATAAGCCTTGTAAGCCTTTCACTTTCTTCATTTATAATATCCAAAAACTTGTTTCTGGTTTTTTCATCTTCCACATATTTAAGAGTTTCCGTGAACCCCATAATACTTGTAAGAGGTGTTTTAAGTTCATGAGATACATTTGCAACAAACTGACTTCTCATTTTCTCTAACTTTTTAAGATCAGTAATATCCTGAAGTACAACAACAGTTCCAACTTTTGTATAACCTTCTCCGAAAATATCTGCAGATCTTATTCTTATATCTTTTGTTAAAGGTTTTTTTATTCTAACTTCTACCATTTCTTTATCCGAAGTCATTGATTCTATAATTGGTTTCATCTCTTTTACATTATAAATATTTTTACCTATTACCTCGTGATAAATTCCAAAAATATCTCTAAAAAATGGATTTATTAGTATTATTTCATTATTATTGTCATAGGCAAAAACTCCTGAGTTCATACTTTTCATAATGGCCTCTAGCCTACTTTGTCTTTCATCACTATCTTTAAAGGCACTTTGCAGACTTTCTGCCATATTGTTAAAATTCTTACCTAGCCTTAAAAGCTCCTCTTCTTTTCTTAAGCTTACTCTTTTTGTATACTCTCCGCTTGCTATTCTTTCAGTAGCATAAGTCATCTCAAGGATTGGCTCTATAATAGAGTCGGCTATTTTTTTAGATACTAAGTAAGATACAAAAGCAATAACAAGTATCCAAGGAACTATATAAAAACCTATATTTTCATACAAATAGCTTTTTTCAGACTTTATAGCTGTCCTAATATAATTACCATTTTCAAGTTTTAATGCCTTATAGTCCATTTTTATACCAAGGCTTTCTGACTTTCTTCTGCTAAAACCACTAGTATCTTTATTAGCCTTTATGATTTCTTCTCTTTCCTTATGATTTCCAAAAGAAACCTCTTTTTCGCTGTCAAACAAAACTTTTCCTTCACCGCTGATATAGCTTACCCTAATATCTTTATCCATCATATCGAATATTTCAAAGTCTATATCTTTTGTATCTTCTTTTTCAATATAGCTGGCTAAAAATGAATTTAACCTTGAAAGTTCACTATCAGTTTGGTTTACTCTTTCAATATTAGAAACTAAAAAAAACAAAGTACTTAAAAAAAACAAAGATAGAAAAATCGTAATAAGAAAAGATCTTATTATTTTTTTACTCATCGGTCGTATCACTGAATCTATATCCAATGCCCCTAACTGTCTCTATATATTCTGGATATTTGTCATTGTTCTCAAGTTTTTTTCTTAAATGTCTTATATGGACATCAACTGTTCTTGTCTCACCCACATAACCATATCCCCATATTTCATCTAGTATTTCTTCTCTTTTTAAAACTTTACCTCTATTTTTTACAAGCATATCAATTAGCTCAAATTCTTTTAAAGTTAAGTCTACAATAAGGTCATTTTTTGTAACTTCATGCTTATCATAGTCAATAACTACATCAGAAAACTTGAAAGTTTTATTTTCTTCTTCATCTTTATTTATCCTTCTAAGGACAGCCTTTATTCGTGCAAGCAGCTCTCTTACAGAGAAAGGTTTTGTAATGTAGTCATCTGCTCCTAGTTCCAGGCCTATTATTTTATCAACTTCCTCTGACTTTGCTGTAAGCATTATAATTGGAATATCTTTTATATCGTCATCCATTCTAATTTCTTTACAAACTTCAATGCCATCCATAATGGGGAGCATTAAATCAAGAAGTATAAGAGATGGTTTTTCTGTTTTTGCTTTCGATAAACCTTCTTTACCATTGAGAGCATGCAAAGTATTATAGCCACTACTTTTTAAATTATACTCAATAAGCTCTATTATATGTTTCTCATCATCTATGATAAGTATAGTTTCAGTATTCATAATCTATATTCCCCTCCAAAACTTTATAAAAAACCCTAAAAAAATTAACAAGGCCTGGCCTTGTTAACTTAAACACTTTAATTTAAATTATTAGTTTTTCTTAAGAGACTCAATTTCATCTATAAAAGTATTTATATCTTTAAATTCTCTATAAACTGAAGCAAATCTTACATAAGATACTTCATCTAAATCTTTAAGCCTCTCCATAACCATATTACCTATTTCTTTTGATGATATTTCAGATGACATTTCATTGGAAATTTTTCTTTCAATACTGTTTGCAATTTCTTCTATGTCATTTCTAGAAACAGGCCGTTTTTGACATGCTCTAATAAGACCTGTAATAATTTTTTGCTTATCAAAATGTTCTCTTGTAGAATCATTTTTAATAACAAGTACTGGAATATCCTCTATTTTTTCATATGTAGTATATCGTTTTTTACAAGACAGGCATTCTCTTCGCCTTCTTATAGATGTAGAATCATCTGTAGATCTAGAATCAACAACTTTTGAATCAGTAAAACTACAAAATGGGCATTTCAAGCTAAGCCTCCCCCTTTATTTATATCTATTTCTTAAAAATGGCGGTATCTCAAGTTGATCTTCCGGCTCCTTTACATCTTCTACAAGCTTTTCTTCAGATTCATCTGTTTCTTCTAGTTTTCCGTCTTTATCTTTATCTTCTACTTTTACTAGAACTTCATCAAAACCTGTTGCTATAACAGTAATTTTTATTTCATCTTTTAGGTCTGGATCAATTACAGCTCCAAAAATTATATTTGCTTCTGGATCTGCTGCCTCTTTAACTATATCAGCAGCCTCAGTCACTTCCATAAGTGAAAGGTCCTCTCCCCCTGTTACATTAATTAAGATACCTGTAGCCCCATCAATTCTCGTTTCTAAAAGTGGAGATGAAATAGCTTGATTAACAGCTTCAATTGCTTTATCTTCGCCTTTTCCAATTCCTACTCCCATGTGAGCCACACCTTTATTAATCATAATTGTGCGAACATCATTAAAGTCTAGATTTACAAGACCATTAAATGTTATAAGGTCTGTTATTCCTTGAACACCTTGCCTTAATACATCATCAGCCTTATTAAAAGCTTCTGTAAATGTAGTTCTTTTATCTACTATCATAAGAAGTCTTTCATTTGGAATTATAACAAGGCTATCAACCTCTCCTCTTAACTTTTCAATTCCAACTTCTGCATTTCTCATTCTAGTTTTACCTTCAAACACAAAGGGTTTTGTAACAACACCAACAGTTAAAATACCCATTGATCTTGCTATTTCTGCTATTACAGGAGTTGCACCAGTTCCAGTACCTCCACCCATACCTGCTGTTATAAATACCATATCTGCGCCCTTAAGAGCTGCAGTTATTTCATCTTTAGATTCTTCGGCGGCTTTTTCTCCAATTTCTGGATCAGCGCCCGCTCCTAAACCCTTAGTTAATTTCTCACCAATTTGAATTTTATGATGTGCACTTGATTGCATTAAAGCCTGTTTATCTGTATTTATTGCTATAAAATCTACATCTTCAAGGCCTTCCATTATCATTCTATTTACTGCATTATTTCCTCCACCACCACACCCAACTACTTTGAGTTCTGCTGGTCCAGTTAATTCAAAATCAAAATCTATCACGATTAATCCCCCTTATTTAAAAAATTTATTTATAAATTTTTGAAACCAAGTTAGTGGTTCGCTTTTTTCATATTCATCATTTTCTTCTTTTTTATCAGCTATTAAATCTTGATCCTCAGTTAAATAAGAGGCATCATTGTATTCTTTATATTCTTTTTGTTTTACATTTTCTTTTAGATCACTAATTTCTTTTATATTACTCGTAAAAGGTTTTTTAACATTTTTCTCACTCTCGTCTACATCATATACAGTATAAGAAAGTACTTCGAGTAAACTATAAACCAGTCCACTTACTTGAAAAGTAAATATACTATTACCATCAATTATATCAGAAGTTATTACATTTGTGGGTATTATTAAATTATTGTTAACTGTTTTAGAAATATTTCGGATCTTTGCTATCCCACCACCATGTATAACTGCTTTTTTGCCAGATAAATTTTTTTCTACACTCTTAATATAGGTGTTTATATTATCCATCATATCAATAACTCTTGCTTTTATAATTTCATCTAAGATTTCTAGTTCTTCATTTTTCTTTTGATCATCTTTATCCACATTTGAGCTTTCACTGTCTATCACATTCTTATCAGTTAAGGTAGAAATACTCTTTTTGAGCTTTTCAGATTCTCCTCTACTTTTTTCTAGGACAATTGCAATATCATTTGTAATGCTGTGTCCTCCAAAAGGAAAAACTTCAATACTTTTAAGTTCGTTATTAAGAAAATAACTAACCCTAGTCTTTGATGCTCCAACGTCTATTAGGAAAGTTCCATTTTCCTTATCTTTATCTGTAAGTAATATATTGGAAGCTGTATTATTTGAAACACCAACACCAACTAAATTAAGTCCAATAGAATTTAGAAGTTTATTTTGCCTTTCCACATAATCTCTGTCAGATAAAAAAGCTTTTAATTGCACTTCTAAAACCCGGCCCTCTACTCCTATTGGATTATCATAACTAACACCATCAACTAAATATCTTGAAATGACAGTATCTATTATTTCATCGTTATTTGATTTTACCTGAGAGAGAGATTTATCAATTGCTCTTATTATATCCTTTTTATCTACCGGCATTTCATCAAGTAAAATTATACCTTCAGATTTTTTCATTTTAGTAAATTCAGGGTCTATTGTTAAAAAAACATGCTTAATTTTATTTTCTATTTTTTCTTCAAGTATAGCTATGCTATTAACTATTTGCTGTTTTAGATATTTTTTGTCTCTTATATTTAAAAAGTTATCCGTTGATTCCACTAAACTTTCATATACAGTACTTTTGTCTTCTGTCGCTATAGCGGAGGCTTTTATATAATAAGTTCCAATATCTAAACCTACTATAAAATGATTTTCATTCAATTTTCATATCCTCCTTTTTCTAAGTGTTAAAAATCTAATAATTTATCTTTAATTATACATTCTTTTTTTGTGAATATAAACAAATATGGCTAATTTCACATTAAGTTGTTAATTTGAGCCTAATATCCTTGTATTTAAGCATATTTTGTTAAAATTTCTTGTAATAAGTCTTTTTTAAAATAAAGCTTATCTAAATTTTACCACATATTATAAACTGACGCTGTCTTTTTATTAAATATAGCAAAGCTTAAAAGAGCTTCATCTAAGCTAGCATTTTAATGACTAGTTTTTTTGAAAAGCTCTTTGGTTTAATATTCCCTATTAAATTTATTTATCTTTTAAAGCTATAGCCTACATAACCCATTATTTAAACTCTCTATCTTAATCTTAAGTGTCAAAAGCTTTCATATTATCTTTTTCACTTAGCATGATAATATTATTAATTTGATTAAGCCTTCCTTCTCTAATAGTATTTGATACTGATTTTGTATTTCTAAGAAATTCATAGTCTAAATTTGTCTGTTCTTTTACATAATACAATTTTTGAGATAATACAAAATTAAGATTTGTTGCTATTTCATATCTAAAAAAATCTTTTTCTGAGTCTGGAAACATAGAAAGCATTTTTGTTATTGTTTTTTCTGCGCCAAGAGAGTGCATTGTTGCTATAATTCCATGGCCTGCCTCTGCTGCCATTATCGCTGCCCTTAAAGAAGATGAGTTTCTTATCTCACCAATTACAATATAATCTGGACTTTGCCTAAGACTTTGATATATACCTTCCTCAAATGACAAAAAATCCTTCCCCAGCTCTCTTTGGGTAACAATCCCTCTATTATTTCCAAAAATATATTCTATAGGATCCTCTAGGGTTATAATATGGCACTGGTCTGTTTCCAAAATGTCCTTTATTATAGCGGCAAGAGTTGTAGACTTACCTGCACCTGTTTTTCCTACAACAAGAGATAAACCCTTATCATTTTTAACCATATCTGAGATATTTTTTGGAAGAGAAAGGTCTGTTAAACTTTTTATATCAGAGTTTATTATTCTAAAAACAGCGCATTTTTTCTCATTAGATAAAAATAAATTTACCCTATATCTGCCTTCATATTCAAAAGCTATATCATAATTTGAAACAGGATCAGCATACTCGTAAATAAAACCACTTGGCTTCATATTAATATATACAGAGTCCATCTCCTCACTAGTAACTTTTCTCTTAACTCTCTCAACTTTTCCTTTTACCCTATAAGATATATTTTCATCTTCTTTTAAAATAATATCAGAAGCACCTATTTTTCTTCCATAGCTTAAAAAATTTAAAACTTTTTCGTCCATATTTCTATAGCCTTCAAAGCTTGCTGCTTTAGCATTAGTCTCCCATTAATTACTTTTAGTCCTTTTTTCTCTCCCTCTCTTAAAAAAGTAGACCTCTCTGGCACATAGTTAAGATCATAAAGGTAAGTGTCTTTGGTAAACTTTGTTAGCTTAATGGGACTTATATCATGATTTATATTACCAAGAGTAGTTGCATTTATTATAATATTAAAATTTTCAGTGGTTTTTATATCTTGAAGACTATAGAACTTTTTAACACCCTCAAAGTCTTTTTCTTTGCTTTTGTCTCTAAAGGCCATATAAATATTTGCACCAAGTAATTTTAACCCTTTTAGGACTGCTTTAGCTCCGCCTCCACTGCCTAGTATTAAAGCATTTTTTTCTTTTAAATCTATATTGTTTTCTTTGATGCTCTCTGTAAATCCGTAGATATCAGTATTATATCCATAAAGTTTAGAGTCTTTAACTAAAACTGTGTTACAAGCCTTAGTTTCAACTACATTTTCATCTTTAAAGTCCAAATATTTTATTATATTTTCTTTATAAGGCTTTGTAATATTAAAGCCGCGAACATTAGTTTTTTCCTCTTTAACTTTTCTTATAAATTCATCCAGTTCATTTTCTTTTAAATCTAGAATGCTATAAGTTAAATCTATATTATGATTATTGTAATAATCATTATGAATCTTTGGAGAACTAGAATAGCCTATATTTTCACCAATTAAAAACACTTTCATTTATAACCATCCTTTCCTGAATTATATTTTAATATCCTATAATTTATTTTCTATATTAGCTCTGTCTATTATATTATATAGCTTTCAAAAATTCTTAATCTTATTTATATATATTTATATTATCTGAAATCAGCTGCTAGTCATAAATCGCTTTTCAGTGTTTTCTTAAAAGAGTACTTATCATTATTTGCAATTCTCTCTTTGCAAGTCTTTTTTCCGAAATTTATAATTACCAAAATTAAAAAACCATTAATAATTTTAATACTAATGGCTGATATACCTAGATCTATTATTATAATTAGTTCTAAGTTTAAATTATTTTTTTCTGGGTTTTTTTACAGGACCTATCCAAATGGCTAATAAAAATAATATAAGGGCTAGTATCCAGATGCCACCTTCAGCCACTCTTTTCCCATATACTTTAGTTAATATTAAGGTGAAAATCGAATAAATAATTCCTACTATATAAAATATTTTCTGTCTTCTAAGTGTTTCCTTCCAATTATAATACTCCATTTTAGATCTATAACCTAAACTAACTGTAAAAAATTTTAATGCTTTCTTTTCAGGCATAAAATGAAAAAAACAAAAAGCTAAAAAGAATATTACCATGATAAGATAATATATTAATATAATGTCAATCTCTATTCCTCGTTCAAAGAAACCTTTGATTAAATCCATAATAACTCCTATAAAACCCAGTTTAAACAAGTTTATCATTATTTTAGTACATTTTCTCTTGAGTCACTTGTTAGCCAATTCCAAAAGATAACAATTAAAGAAATCCATAAACTGTAGAGATGATTCCTTGAAAATATGAATCAATAATAAATGTACTTCCATGAAAAAATACAGTAAAAATAGCTATATATCCATATATTTTTAGTCTTAATTTTGCTTCTACCATCTGCCAAATATTCCACAAAGCATAAATAAAGCTACCAAGTGACAGGATAAGAAATGCAGTGATAAAAGCTGTAGTTGTAATCATTCCATCAAGAGTATAAAGCAGCATTATTCCACCTAAACCAAAAAATAAGGGAAATTAAATTTTCTTATATGTTGCGCTATCCTTCTCGTCAAACATTTTTTAATCAGCTCCTAGCATCTAAATTATCACAGATAAATATATATTTCAAATAGGATTTTCTTAATCTTTAAAAGCAAACTTAAAATATATGAAGTCATATTTTAAAGTGAGTAAGTTAAGTATAAAAATCAGTAAAAAATTAAAAAGAAGATATTATAGCCTTTTAATGACTTTAATTTCTTCTTTTTATATTACATTTTTCAATCTGTTTTTAAGTTAAAGTTTGAAAATAAAAAATCAATTTATAATATTTTTTTTACTTCCTTCGCCATTGCCTTTCCTAAAGCCTTATGAGATTCTGCTGATAGGTGAAGCCCATCAATGTCGCTTCCTTTAGCAACTGTTCCCCCATCAAAAAAAGCTACTCCTCTAGACTCGGCAACATTTTTATAATAAGCGGCCATTTCTTCAGATTTTTCTCTGTTGCCTTTAAACATAGTACTAAAAATACCTTTTTCAACAGGACCTAAAGGAGGCGGAGCTACAAATAATACCTTTGGACCATTAGGCCCAAAAGCACCAACTTGTGCTAATGTTCTATCCAGAATAAGTCCAGCTCCGTTAGCTATATCTTCAGCTGAAACGCTGTAGCGGACTTTACAGTCATTTGTACCAATCATAATAATGACTAGGTCTAAGGGTGCATGAGTATCCAGTAAAGGGATAATATGATCTTTACCACAACGATATTCTTCAATAGGGTCATCCCACACTGTCGTTCTACCATTTAAACCTTCTTGAATAACCTTATATTCATTTCCAATTATATCCTGCATCACTCCTGGCCATCTTACATCATCTGGCCACCTTTTTATTACATCTACCAAGTCGTTTGAAGGATCCCATCCCCAAGTATTTGAATCTCCAAAAATCATTATATTCTTCATTTTTTCTCCTTTTTTAATCTTTAAATACCTTATGGTATTTAATTTATTCTCTTGTAAAGGTTTACTTGATTATACGTTGAGCTTCTTTTTTTGTCAATCTTCCTATAAGGCTTAAGCATCTAATAAATATTAATAAATCCGAATAGCTTAACCTATGGAAAGATAAAAATAGAGCTAATAATTATAGCTCTATTTTTATCTTTTATTAGGTTTTACTTGTTTTTATACTCTTTTATTATTTCCATACCACTAGATGCACCTAGTCTTGTTGCACCTGAATCAATAAAAGCAAGAGCATCTTCTAATGTTCTAACTCCACCGCTTGCCTTAACACCCATATCTGGTCCTACTGTTTCCCTCATTAACTTTACATCAGCTAGAGTTGCTCCCCCAGTTGAAAAACCTGTAGAGGTTTTAACGAAATCTGCACCTGCCTTTTTTGAAAGTTCTGATGCCTTTACTTTTTCGCTATCGGTTAAAAGACATGTTTCAATAATTACTTTAACAAGTGCTTTGCCTTTAGCTTCTTTTACAACTTCTTTAATATCCTCTAAAATATAGTCATATTCTTTGCTTTTAAGCCTACCAATATTAATAACCATATCTACTTCTTTTGCTCCATCTTCAATGGCAAGCCTTGTTTCTTCAACCTTAGTTTCTGTTTTTCCAGCACCTAAAGGAAAACCGATAACTGTACATACTTTTACGTCAGTATCTTTAAGTTCTTCAAAACAAGTTTTAACCCAAGTCGGATTGATACATACTGACATAAAGTCGTTTTCTTTTGCTTCTGCGCAAATTCTAAGTATATCCTCTTTAGTAGCATCTGGCTTTAGTATTGTATGATCTATATATTTATTTAGTTTTTCCATTCTATAAACTCTCCTAATTTAAATTATTTTATATCCTTAACTGCTTCATAAAGTTCTAAGTATTTTGCAAAGTATTTTTCATACTCTTTTGTATTTTCAAGGTTTGGATATACAGTTTCTCTTTCATGAACCATATTATCAGCAGCTTCTTCAAGGTTTTCGTAACTTCCGCTACCTGTAGCTGCAATAACAGCACATCCAGCAATTGTTCCATAATTAGTATTTTCGTTTATTATGAATTCTTTGCCTGTCACGTCTGCTATAATTTGCATCCAAACTTTATCCTGAGTTACTCCGCCAGTTCCTATAACTTTATCAATTTCTACGTTACTGTTCTCAAAGTTAACAATAATATTCTTAAATCCAAAAGCAACTGATTCCATGATAGCTCTGTAAATATCTTCTTTTTCAGTGTTTAGTGTAAGTCCATGGAAAGTACCTGTAAGATCACTGTCCTTGTAAGGAGTTCTATTTCCTTGGAAGAAATCTGTTGCCATTACACCATTTGCACCCATTGGAACATTAGCAGCTTTTTCTTGAATTTCTTTAAAGTCTTCGTAGCCTTCTCTTTCAAAAATCTTTTCAAACCATTTGATTATTGATCCTGATGCAACTTGTCCACCTTCAAGTAGAGTATATCCTTCAACCATAGCTTCTTTATAAGGTCCCCATATTCCTTTTACAGGAAGGTCTGAGTCAGTGAAAAGTAATTGTACAAAACTTGTTCCCATTATTGCAGCCATTTTTCCTGGTTTAACAACGCCCATTCCTATCATTCCTATATGAGCATCAATTCCACCTTGATAAATAGGTATTTCTTTTAGTCCAAACTCCTTAGCAATTAACGGACTTAAGTTTCCAACTTTTTCTCCCATTGAAAGTACATTTGTAACTATTTTATCTTTATAGTCATCAAGACCTATTAGGTCCATATACTCATCGTCAAAGCCTTTACCGTCTATGTAATTCCATTTACATACAGCATTAACTTTACTTGCTGTCCAGTTACCTGTCAGTCTAAAATTAATTAAATCAAGTTGTTCTACTATTTTATGAGCTTTATCGTATACTTCTTTTTTTTCTTCTTTTAGCCATAAAACTTTAGGAAGAAACCATTCTGGAGAAACTGCATCTCCACATTGTTTTAATACCGGATGATTAGTTTCATTTATACGTCTTGCTTGGTCTCTAGCTCTTATGTCCATCCACATAATAGCATCATCAAGTGCATTTCCTTTGTCATCTACTGCAACTACTGTTGCTGATGTTGAGCAAATGGATATAGCTTTGATATTGTCATTGTTAACTTCCCAGCTTTCAAGAGATTCTTTTAGGGCTTTTCTAAATCCTTCCCATGAATCCTCTACTTCCTGAGTAACAAAACCTTTTGATCCGTGTTTAATTGCATATTTAACTTCTGCAGACTCTATTATCTTACCTTCCATATCAGTTATGCCAACTCTAACACCTTGAGTACCAAAATCAACGCCTAAAAATAAATTATCTTTCATTCTCTTCACCCTTTTCCTTTTTTAAGTATTTTCTTTTATTTATTTCCCTTTAAATTACTTACCATGAGGATAAAACATTATTTTGTTAAAATAAAATGGTTCTTTGGCTATCTTTTTAAAAGTTGCTGGTACATCGTCTAAAGTTAGTTTATGAGTTATTATCTTATCTGGATTTAATTTGTTTTCATCCATAAGTCTTGCTGATTCTGTCCATTCAAATCCAGGAAAAGGATCAGAAAATGAATTCCAGCTTCCTAAAATTGCAACTTCTCCTCTTAATATTTTCTCAACAACATGTCCTTCAAAATTCAAGTCAGCATGGCTAATTCCAAGGTAAACAACTCTTCCTCTTTTTCTTACAACTTCTACTGCTTGAGATTGAGCTATAGGAGCACCTGACATTTCAAGAGCTACAGTTACACCTTCGCCATTTGTAAATTCTTTAACTTTTTCTAAAACATCTTCATTTCTTCCATTAATAACATAGTTAGCACCAGAGTCTTTTGCTGCATCTAACTTCATATCGTTTACATCAACTGCTATAATATTTTTGATTCCTATAGCTTTTCCGTATTGAACTGCAAAAAGTCCTATAGCTCCCATTCCAAATACTATTAAGCTGTCATCTTTTGTAACATCTGCTCTTAAAAAAGTATGTACTGCATTTGCTGCTGGATCTACTGTTGCACCCCAGTCATAAGGAGTATCCTTATTTAATTTTACTAGGTTTCTAGCATCTACAGCTAAATACTCAGCAAAAGCTCCATCATTTCTAGATCCATAGTATTTATAGTCTTCACAAAGTGCGTAAATACCTTTGTCACACCACTCACATTTATAACACGGTAATATAGGTGCTGCTGTTACTTTATCCTTAAGTTCAAATCCTTCTACATCTTCACCTAACTCAACAATTTGGCCTGCAAACTCATGTCCTGGAATTATAGGTAATACGTGAGAACCTGTTTCGTTTATTCTTGGTATATCTGATCCACATACTCCAACTGCCATAACTTTAAGTAGCACCTCATGTGCTTTTGGTTTTGGTTTTTCAACTTCCTTAACTTCTAGTTTTGCTATATCTGACATTACAACTGCTTTCATTTTATTCTCCCCTCTTTAGTACAATATTGATTATGAAATAAATTTCATAGCTTGTAATAACTTTCAAATAAATTGTAATATATTTTTATCCAAATTACAAGTGTTACTTAATTAACAAGAAATAAGGGTTATCTATATTATAAATTATAAAAACACTAATGCAGGATCATGCATTAGTGTTTTTATTTTCAAGCCTTATTATTTCTTTTGCTGTTATATCATCAGTGAATAGTGTATTTATATACTTTCCTCTAAGGCCGCCAAGAATAGATTTGGCCTTTGCTTTTCCAATAGATATACAAACACTATCTTTTTTATTTTTTATTTCTTCAAGACTAATACCAATAACCCTATCATAAAGTTCTCCAGTTGCATGACTTCCATCGATTTTAAAATAACGAGAACAAATATCTCCAACATATCCTTTTTCTCTAAGATCCTCATACTCTTCTTCAGTAAAGTATCCTGCTTGGATTAAAATTGAATCCTTACTCACTGCGCCTACACTAAAAATTACTGTATCTGTATTATTTATTAGATCAAGCATCTCTTTTACTTTGGAATCTTTTCTTATTGTATTTGCAATCTCAGAATTATCTACAAAAGATGGTGCATTTAAAAAATACCACTCACTACTAAAGTTTTTAGCAAAGTTAATAAGTATATTTTCACTAGGACTAGATACATTTCTATTTGATATTCCACCATTTAATTGAACTATTTTCAAATTATTCTTTTTAAGAGGTATTAAATTATTAGAAAGATAAGTCATAGTTTCTCCCCAAGAAACTCCAACAATTGAATCATCTTCAATAATTTCATTTAAATAAACTGCAAGCTCATCTGATACAGATGATAATCTTAAGTCATAGTTATCAGTCTGCGTTTTAGCAACAAATACATGTTTCAGATCAAACATTTCCTTAAGCTTATCTTTTAATTCTTGATCTTCCATAGATGGAAAATTAAGCTTAACTTCAACATAGCCTAAATCCTTAGCTTTATTTATTATCCTAGAAACACTTGCACTTGAAATGCCTTCTAACTTTGCAATTTTATTTTGTTTCATTTCTAATATATATTTCTTTTTTACAACCCTAATCATTTGACTAAGCTCTTCATTTGTCATATAAAAAATTCTCCATTTCTTTTATTTATTATCCATTTAACAACCTAGTAACCTTTATCTAATCAATAACTAGCTTGTTATCCCTATTGTATCATTAATTTAATATAATTATACAAGAAAAGCCTTAAGTTAAAATCAACCTAAGACTACATCTTTCATTTATTTCATTTTAATCCAAAACTAACTTTTTATTTCACTTTTAGCATATGCTGATTTATTGTAGCAACAAGTATATCAATAGCTACCTTATTTCTCCCACCTTCTGGAATTATTAAATCTGCATATCTTTTTGTAGGTTCTATAAACTGAAGATGCATAGGTCTTACAACATTTAAGTACTGCGAAATTACAGATTCTAAAGTTCTTCCCCTATCTCTTATGTCTCTTGTCAGTCTCCTGAGTATTCTAATATCAGCATCTGTATC
>JAAZDF010000010.1 GCA_012512905.1 Clostridium sp. | reverse complement strand
TAAACAAAAGTAAGTACATAGTAAGTTTATTAATTCTGGTTATGGCACTAGGAATAGTTGGCTGCGGGGATAAAGCTGCGGATGCAGAGGCTGTAAACACAAATATACAAGCGAAGGAAAACAAAGAAAAAGAAAAAACTAATGAAGAAAAAAATGAACCAATCGAAATTGATGAATCGGCTAAAGAAATAAAAAAAGATACAGATGTTGTAGTTGTAGGTGGCGGTGTTGCTGGACTATCAGCTGCTGTTTCAGCTGCTGAAGAAGGCGCTAAAGTAATCTTACTTGAAAAAATGCCTATGGTAGGAGGTACTGGAAACTTTGCAGAGGGTATATTTGCGGTAGAAAGTAACCTTCAAAGAAATGAAAATGTAAATACATCAAGAGATGAAGCTTTTAATATAATGATGGATTATAGTCACTGGAGAGCAGATGCTAAAATAGCTAGGGCTTTTGTTGATAAGTCAGCGGATAGCATAGACTGGTTAGAGCAAAAAGGCGTTGAATTTAGCCATTTAACAGCTATTAACCCAGGAGGCCTTAGAACTTGGCATATATTTGATGGCAGAGGAGCAGCAATGTCTAAAGCTTTACAGGCAGAAGCTGAGAAACTAGGAGTTGAAATACTTTTAGAAACAACAGGAAAAAAACTTAAAATGAATGATAACAATGAAGTTGCAGGAATAATTGCTGTAGATCAAGATGGAAGTAATGTTAATATAACAGCTTCTTCAGTAATAATAGCAAGTGGTGGATTTGCTAATAATGATGCTATGCTTGAAAAACACACAAATGCTTCAAATGTAGAACCAGTTGGTAGCGTAGGTAAACTTGGAGAAGGAATTCAAATGGCATGGGAAGTTGGAGCTGACGAAAAAGGTACTGATGTATTACAACTATATAGACCTGGAGTTCCTGGTGAAGCAACAGATTCTCATTTAAGTGCTGCTGCAAGACAGCCACATCTTTGGATTAACAAAAATGGGGAAAGATTCTGTAACGAAACCGTTATATTCGAATGGCCATATGCAGGTAACGCTTTAGCTAATCAAGAAGATGGAATAATGCATGTAGTATTTGATTCTAATACAAAAGAGTACATGATGAATGAAGGAATTGATATTGGTGTAGGTGTAATGGTTCCAGTAGGTACCAAATTAGATGAGCTTGAAGAGGCCCTTAAAAAAGGTATAGAAAATAACGATGTAGTAGAAGCTAAAACAATAAAAGATTTAGCAAAGGCTTTGGAGATAGATGAAGAAGTTTTAAATGACACTATATCAAAATACAATAGTGCAGATGAAATAAAACAAGACGGTGAATTTGCAAAAGATTCAAAGTATATCCAGTCAATTACAGAAGGACCTTTCTACGCTATAAAAAGTAAAAGTCACTTTTTAGGAACCTTAGGTGGAATCAGAATTAATGATAAAGCAGAGGTTATTAATACAGAAAACAATATTATAAAAGGTCTTTATGCTGCTGGTAATGATGCAGGTGGTATGTATGGTGATAGCTATGACTTAACTATACCAGGTGGTACAATAGGGTTTGCAGTAAACTTCGGAAGAATAGCAGGAGAAAATGCGGCTGAATTTATTGTAAAATAATAAAAAAAATACTTTACAAAAGATATTTTAAAATTATAAGTTTTTGTCTTATTTTAATTCAAAAATAGTATAATATATTAGATTCTTTTGTAAAGGAGATAATAATGTATAAAATTGGTGAATTTGCTAAAATGGTTGGAATATCAAATGCAGCGGTGAGATTTTATGAGAAGCAAGGAATAATCTCACCAGAAAGGCTAGAGAATGGTTATAGAGTATTTAGCCATTTTGATGCTTTTAAAGTGAACGCTTTTAAAACTTTACTAAATTATGGGTTTTCAATTTCAGAGGCTAAAAAACTTTATATAAATCTTTCTGAAGAAGAGTTTTTATTTGAACTTAAAAAACAAAAAGATAATGTACTACACCAAATAGAGTCTTTGACTTATAGAGTTGAAAAGATTGAAAGAACAATTGATATAATTAGCGAGAAGTCAAAAGAAAAATTTAGCATTGAAAATATAGAAGACTATTTTTACATGCCTTTTTCAATTGGATTAGATTTCTCTCCTTCTTTGGAAAATTATGATATCTTATCAAAACTAGTTGATAAATCAGGAATATCATACTATGCTAGAAAAATTTCAAAAGAAGAAATTTTAAAGGGAAAATCAGAAATTAGTATCAGTTATGTCCAGGTAGTTAGTAAAAATCATAAAGACAAATTATCGGAAGATGAAAAATTAAAACTTAAAATATTTCCTATGGGTCAATGTATTATATACTATAGATCCATAACACGAAAAAAAAGTAGTTTATATGACTCATATGCAGAGCTCTTAGAATATCTCCAGAAAAACAAACTTGAGATGAGAGATAATATTTTAATTTTACCTACTTTTTTAAACTTAGGCGAAGAAGGCTACGACATAGAAAAGATAATTATACCGATAAAATAGATAATATTTAAAAATGAATTAAAATAGAGCTTAGCATAGTAATTGATATGCTAGGCTCTATTTTGTTTTAGAAAGTTATTTAATTTTAAAGTACAAAGTTGATTCCATATATTCAAAGTTAAAGGTGCCCTTTTCTTCATGAAATGCTAATGAACTTGGAATAATTAAAATATCTATTTTGTTATTTGAAATTTCAATTTTTGACTGCTTAGGTGTTAATTCATTTAAATTATATTTATCATCAAAAGTATCAATCAGTTTTTTAACTTCATTTCCAATATCAACTGTGATAATTTTTTCATCTTTAAAGTAAATATCAACTATTTGAGATTGTATATTTATCCTAATATCTCCTTCAGTTTGAACAGTATTTTCTTCATATTCATTTATATAAAGTGTTGTCGCGTAAGAGTAAGGACTTATATCAATAAATTCATTTAAATTGGTGTTTAATGAAAAATATTCACTTTCATTAGAATCAGGACTAGGATAATTATATATGTTTTTGTAGTTGAAACCAAAAACTTTTTTAGTGTCTTCTACTTTAAAATCTTCAGATACATAGTCCATATACTTGAAGTCTCTTTCCTCGAAATAGCTAATAACAGAGTTTATTTCTTTTTCAGTTTCTTCATTTACATTTTGATTTGAAATTATAGTCTCACCTTGAATCATATTATTTTCAGCTAAAATATTATGAAGTCTTTTATTTTGACTTTTTGCGGAGAGGCTAAGGGCTGAAAGTGGACCTACAGCTGAAATTAATGTAAAAACAATCAATCCGATAGTGATGAATTGATTTGATAATTTAGTTTTTCTTTTGAGAATTAAAAATATCATTGATAGAAGGGACCAAATGGCAAGGAGTATAACAAGGTACCTATTTTCAGTTAGTCCATATTGATTTATCCTTATGTTTATAGAAATGAACATCATTATATATACAGGAAGAACAGCTATAGGGAAAAACCTATAAAAATAATCTAATATTTTACTTTCTTTATTAATTGGATTTATATAAATTAAAATAAGTATTGAAATAACAGAGTACCAGAGTATTAAATGAGATACTATTCCCTGAGGCCAGTTAGAAGTTATGAGTATTTTCCCAAGATAAATATATAAAATAAGAGTATATATAGTAAGTAGAGGTATTATTATATAAGTTATTAGTATCTTAAGTCCTTTACTATAAGAATTAATAATAGAATCCTTATTTTCTTCTTTTGGAATTTTTGATAAAAACATAGAAACTGCAAAAACAAGCACTATAAACAGAAAAGTATAATAGTAATATTTCTCATCAATATTAGCATCGAAAAGTGAGTTTACTGTAAATATTATCGCAGCTACTCCTATATATAAGACCATGGAATATATTGCTGTTAAAAAGTAACTTTTAACTATTGTATTAATAAAAAACTCGTAGTTATATTTATTTTCTGTATCAATAAATATAGCAAGGAGAGCTGAAAAAAGAAAAGCTCCAATTAAATATATCTCTCTATACTCAAACTGATTTTTTAGAAACATATTTAATAAAATGAAAGATACCAAGGACGAGATAAGAGTGATAATAGTATTTATGTTTTGACTTTTATTATATTTTTTAAAAACATTTGAAATAAAGACGCTAAGAGGTATTAGTATAAATAATACTTTAATGTATCCAAGTATATGTTCTAAATTGTTATTCATATTATTCATGTTCTCATTGTAATAAATTAAGAGAATAAAATTAATAAATGAAATTAATATAGTTATAGGATATTTTTTATTACTTTCCTTAATACTTAAAAAGTTTTTCTTGATTGTTTGAGATATTTTCATAACATCCTCCTTTTACAATTAAATTTGATTAATTTCATTATAATGTTTTTGAGCTTTTAAAGATTAAACTACGGTAACATTTTATAAAATATTAAGATATGAATTTTTTAAGTTATTGCAAGGGCTCTAACAGGAGATCCATCGCCGTCTTTTATCTTTAAAGGGAAACCATAAAAAACAAAATCATTAGCTCCTAGTAAATCAAGGTTAATTAGGTCTGTATAAGTGATTATATTGTTTCTAAGCAGCTCTTTTTCAAGGCCTTCTGTAATATTACCGCCTACAAATTTCGGATTGGATTTTAGTAATTTTTCTAAAAAGTCTACAGAGATTTCTTCAATAAAAAAGAGTCCTATGTTTTCTGGAAAATTATCACTTTTAGATAAAACTCTGGATTTTCCGAAAAAGCGACTTAGGTCAATTTCATCGATAGACTTTTCATTTTTGTGCATATGATTAAAAGAATCAACGTGGGTGCCAGTATGAGTTCCTATAGTTATTTTCATTGTGCTATATCCATGGCTACTTATTGAACTATGTTTTTTAATTTCTACCTTAGGATCTCCTGGATAAATTTCCATATCATTTTTAATTGTCTTACTTAAATCTATTATTTTCATACTTGACTCCTTAATATTTAATAAAAAAGATAGCGAAAAAAGTAATTTATAAAAAAACCAAGATATATCAAAAATAAAAAATTGATAAAGATCTTGGCTTTGCTACTATTTGAATTTTTTTCCTTTTATGTAAACTCCTTCAACGTTTAAATCTTTATTTAAAATAATAAGATCAGCATCGTAGAAAGCTTCAATCTTTCCTTTCTTCTTTTCTAATCCTAGAAATTTTGCTCCATTATAAGTCGCCATTTTTATCACTTCATGTAAAGCGAGATCTGTATTTTTAAAAACATTTCTTACAGCCTTATCTATTGTTAGTATAGAGCCAGCAAGGGCACCAGTGGCAAGGCGTACTTGGTCATTTTTATAAACTACCTTTTGTCCACCTAAACGATAATCACCCTCTGGCATTCCACATGCCATCATTGCATCGCTAACAAGAACCATTTTATCCGAAGATTTCTGTTTGCAAGCAATTCTAAGGGCTGGATAGCTTATATGTATCCCATCGGATATTGTTTCAGTTGTAATATCTGAATCAAATATAGCTCCTACAACTCCAGGCTCTCTATGACTAAAGGGAGTCATAGCGTTGAAAAGATGAGTGGAGTGATTAAATCCAAGTTTAATTCCTTCCATTGCCTCTTTATATCTTGCCTTTGTATGCCCCATAGATACATTTATATTATGTTTTCTAAGATATGGAACAAGTTCTTTTACACCTTCAAGCTCAGGAGCTATAGTTACATTCTTTATAAGGGAAATATTTTCGCCAACTGTTTTCTGAAAGTTTTTTATACTAGGTTTTAATAGGAAGTTAGGGTTTTGAGCTCCAAGAGCATAAGGACTTATAAAGGGTCCTTCAAGATGCACTCCTCCAATATGGGCTCCTTCTACCTTACCCTTAGCATCTTTACAAGCAGCCACTGCTTTATTGATAGACTCAATACTTTGAGTCATAGTTGTTGGGAGAAATGTTGTAGTGCCATAATTAGCTATAGTTTTTGATATGGTATTTAAAGAATTAAAATTTCCATCCATAGTATCTTTATTTCCTGCGCCGTGGATATGTATATCTATAAAACCAGGAGACAGGTATTTGCCTTCTCCATCTATGACATTGTGATCCTTATATTGGGCAGGGTTAATTTCTGTGATTTTTCCTTTTTCTATTTTAATGCTTCCAAGCTCTACTTTATCAAGAAATATTAAGTTAAAATTTTTAAAAATCATATTATACTTCCTCTCTTTAAATTGTAACCATTTAAGCTGATTATAAGGTAAACTATAAGCAAAAATCAATGTATAAAAAAAGAATTCCCTATTATAATATGAGTAAAGGGGGTAAATTCTTGTATAGTAAAGTTGAATACATTAAAATGAATATATATAACATAATTATTTAACAATAAAGGATGATAAATAAATGGAGAAATTAGAAGGTGTAGTTAGAGATATTATTTTTGAAAGTGAAGAAAACTCTTTTACTATATTTAAAATTGAAGACGAAAATGAATCTCATATTGCATTAGGCACCTTTCCCTTTTTGTCGATTGGTCAAACCTATATCCTAGAGGGAGACTGGGTAGTTCATGAGAAATTTGGTAAACAGTTTAGATGTGAAAACTACGAAGAAATAATACCAAATACAGAAAAAGGTATTGAAAGATATTTATCTTCAGGTGTGGTTTCAGGCATAGGTCCGGTGACTGCTAAAAAATTAGTTGATAAATTTGGGGTAGAAGTTTTTGACATTATAGAAAAGTCTCCAGAAAGGCTTAGAGAGATAAATGGGATTGGAAAAAAGAAAGTAGAAATTATTATAGAGTCTTATAATAAAGGAAGAGAAGTTAAAAATATTATGATTTTTCTTCAAGGATATGGGGTTACTCCAAAGCAGGCCCTAAAAATATACAAAGTGTTTGGAAATGACTCTATAGCAAAAGTAAAGGAAAATCCCTATGTATTATCTGAAGAGGTTAGGAATATAGGTTTTAAAACTGCAGATAAAATAGCTATGAATTTAGGAATTGAAAAAGATTCTCCTTTTAGGATACAAAGTGGAATTAAACATGTAATAAATGAGTTTTGTTCTCAGGGTAGTACTTATATTCCAAAAGGTTTACTTATTACAAAAGTTATAGACGTTTTAGAAGTAGGCCGTGAGATTGTAGAGGATAATCTTTTACACTCTGTAATGACTAATAAGCTTGTAATAGAAAATATAGACGGAGTAGAGGGAGTCTTTACTTTACCATTTTTATACAGTGAGGTATCTATAACAAAACATATGGTAACAAAGCTATTTGAAAAAATAGATAATATAGATATAGATATTGGAGAACATATTTTAGAATTTGAAAAGCTTAATAATATAAAATTTCATAAAACTCAAAAAGAAGCTATAAAAGGAGCAGTAACCAATGGGGTTCTTATAATAACAGGAGGACCGGGAACTGGAAAAACGACAATAATTAAATGCATCCTATCTTTATTTGAAAAATCAAATCAAGTTGTAGTTATGGGGGCTCCAACAGGAAGAGCTGCAAAACGTATGACAGAATCAACAGGTAGAGAAGCAACTACAATACATAGAATGCTAGATCTTGGAATTTCAGATGATGACATTGATATATATTTAGATGATGAGGAAAAAGGACTTACTGCAGATGTAGTTATAATAGATGAAGCTTCTATGCTAGATGTTATGCTAATGGATAATCTTCTTAGGTCAATCAAACCTAAGGCTAGACTTATATTAGTTGGAGATGCTGATCAGCTTCCAAGTGTGGGCTCTGGAAGGGTCCTTGAAGATTTAATAAAAAGTGAAGCCTTTAAGGTTGTATCTCTTAGTTATATATATAGGCAAGGAAAAGAGTCATATATAACAGAAAATGCTCATAGAATAAACACAGGAGAGATGCCATACTTAAACATGAAAGAAAGTGATTTCTTTTTTATAAATGGAAATGATGCACTTGACTCTTTAAATAAGACTATTGAGCTTGTTAATGAAAGGCTTCCTAAGTACAATGAAGCCTGGGATAAAACTAAAGATTTTCAAATACTGACCCCAATGAGAAGAGGAGATCTAGGAGTTTATAATTTAAATATGATACTTCAAAAAGTTTTAAATAAAAACACCAAGACTTATGATTTTACCGAATTTAAAGTTGGCGATAAGGTAATGCAAACTAAAAATAACTATATGATTAAATGGACTAAAATAGATGGGACTGCTGGAAAAGATTCTAAAGGAGAAGGAATATTTAACGGAGACATTGGATATGTAACTAAAATTGATGATGAGGAAGAAACTGTAGAAATTGTTTTTGATGAAGATAAACTTGTAAAATTTGAGTCAAGTGATTTAGATGAACTTGAGCTTGCTTATGCGATAACTATACATAAAAGCCAAGGTAGTGAATTTAAAGTTGTAATAATTCCGGTTTTTATGGGACCACCACTGCTGATGAGTAGAAATCTTATTTATACGGCTGTTACAAGAGCAAAAGAGCTACTTGTACTTGTTGGTTCAAAAAGAGCCCTTAGCTATATGATTTCAAATACAAGAACATTTGAGAGATATACGTCCTTAAAGTTTAGAATCCAAAATATAATAAATGAAAATATAATAATGGAAGGTGATTAAACATGAGTTTACTCAAAACTAGAAAAGTGCAAGATTTTTATTATTATACTGAAAAAAAAGAAATTAACAT
>JAAZDF010000118.1 GCA_012512905.1 Clostridium sp. | reverse complement strand
TATGATAGTAATTCCACTTGTATTTGTAGCTATTTCTACTGCTATTATAAATCAAAAAGCAGAAGATTTAAAAAAGAGCGCAATAACTATATTATCTGTGCTTTTAATCACAACAGCAATAGCTGCAGTTGTTGGCGCTGGAACAGCAAAAGCATTCAAACTAGATTCAAGTGAGCTTCATATAGGTGAACAAGAATCTATTAGAGGTGATGTTCTGGATGATACCCTTGATACTTTTAAGGAAAAAAGTATACCAGAGCAAATAACGGAAATAATACCTAGAAATATATTTTTCGCAATGACAGGAGAAAGTAGCTCTAGTACGCTTTCAGTAGTATTTTTCGCAGCATTCCTAGGGATAGCAATAATTGGACTTAGACGTAAAAAACCAGAAACTGCAGAAGCTGTAACTAAATTTTTAAATAATCTAAACACCTTAGTTATGCGAATGGTTACATTAGTGCTTAGGTTAACTCCATTTGGTATATTAGCTTTAATGACTCGATTTGTTGCAACAAGTGACTTTATAGAAATTGCTAGACTTTTAAAATTTGTACTTGCTTCATATGTTGCAATACTTATAATGTTTTTAGTTCACTTAATAGTGATTTCAATTAATGGATTAAATCCAGTTCAATATCTTAGGAAGTCATTTGGAACGCTAAGCTTCGCCTTCTCATCAAGAAGTAGTGCAGGAGCTATACCAATAAATGTTGAAACTCAAGTTAATGAATTTGGAGTTCCAAAAGGAATAGCTAATCTTTCAGCATCTTTGGGTTCTAGTATAGGTCAAAATGGATGTGCTGGTATTTATCCCGCAATGCTTGCAGTAATGATTGCAACAGGGCTTGGAATACCATTAAATGCAGCATTCTTTATTAAACTTATACTTATAACAACCATAAGCTCCCTTGGAATAGCCGGAGTAGGCGGAGGAGCTACATTTGCAGCCCTTACAGTTCTTTCTTCTATGGGATTGCCTGTTGGACTTGTGGGACTCTTAATAGCTATTGAGCCTCTTATAGACATGGGAAGAACAGCTTTAAATGTTAGTGGATCTATGATTGCTGGAATTGTAACTGGCAAAAGATCAGGAGAGATGGATATGGAAAAATATAATAAAAAAGAAATGAGTCTTGAAGAATCCAATTAATATAAAACAATTTTAAACCAGCTAAAAGAAATTAAAATCTCTTTTAGCTGGTTTTTCTTTTATAATTATTCTAGTATTATAAGTTTTATTTGAATTATCCTATTTTTATCGACTTCTTCAACAATAAACTTTAAATGTTCAAAGTTAATTATTTCTCCGTTTTCTGGAAAAGTTCCTAAAAGTCCAATTAAGAATCCACCGATAGAATCAAACTCCTCAGATTCAATATTAATTTCTAAAAATTCGTTTAAATCATCTATTCTATAAGAACCTGAAACAATATACTCATTATCACTAAGCCTTATAATATCTTCTTCTGGCTCTAAATCATATTCATCATCTATTTCACCAACTATTTCTTCAAGTAAATCTTCAATGGTAACAACACCTACAGTACCTCCATATTCATCTAAAATTATAGCAATATGGATTCTTTCAGATTTTAATTCTTGAAAAAGATCAGTAATTTTTTTAAATTCATATGTAAAGTATGGTGGTCGAATATAATTTCTTAGATTAAAAGTTTCTTTTTCTTTGTTTTTTAAAAAAAGTAAATCTTTAACATTAAGTATACCTATAACATGATCAATATCACCCTCGTAAACAGGAAATCTTGAAAGCTGCTCTTCCTTTATAGTTTTTAAAGTTTCTGTATAGTTGGAATCAGCATCTATTGCCATAATATCAACTCGCTGCACCATAACATCTTTTACTCTTAAATCTCCAAATTCAAAAATATTATGAAGCATCTCTTTTTCATCTATTTCAAGAACACCTTCTTCACTTCCAACATCTACAAGTGTTTTTAGCTCTTCTTCTGTAATAAAAACTTCGGATTTTGTTGTTTCTCCTCCAAGAACTCGAATAAAAAATGAAGATATAACATATAAAATAGAAACTAGAGGATTAATAACAATCATAAGCACTTCTATTATTCTAGAGAACTTGAGAGTTATAGCTAAAGAATGGTCTGCAGCAAAAGATTTAGGTGTAATTTCACTAAAAATAATAATAACCACAGACATAATTGCAGTAGATAAAACAACAGCATTGTTCCCATAGGCATCTATGGCAATAGATGTAGCGAGGGAGGAAGCTGCAATATTTACAATATTATTTCCAATTAATATGGTACTTAAAAGCTTAGACGGATTTTCGATTAATTTTTCAACCCTTATAGCTTTCTTGTTTCCTTCTTCTATTAATTGCCTTAACTTAATTTTATTAATTGATGTAAAAGCTGTTTCAGATGATGAGAAAAAGGCAGATAATAATACAAGAATTATCAATATGAATATTTGCCACTGTATGGGACTCAAAAAATCAACTCCTAGTTGTTGTATATATTATATTTATTATATCAAATAAGTTTGTCTATAAACTGAAAATAAAAAACTATCAATCTATTTTTTAAAAGTTTATCATGAATTTATAGTTTGGACAATTTAATTTGTTAGAATAAATTAAATAGATTTAATAGATTTAAGATTTATATATAAATTCTGAGAGATTGCATATTTTAAAGGAGGTTAAAATGGTTTTTTCTGGATTTTATTTAAGCGTAATTACTTTAATCATTTTTTTAATATCCTGGAAAATAGCATTTATAAATGTAGGAGAAAAAGAAATAGAATAATATTAACTTTAATTTAATATATATTATATAAAATGAAGTCTAATTGATAGTTAGACTTTTTTATCTTTATTTTACTTTTTAAAGTATAATAGTAGCAAGATAACTAGATAGGTGATTATATGGATGACAAATTAAAGTTTTATAAAAATGATCGAATGAGAAGGTCTCAAGAAATTAGAAGAAAAAACAAAAAAAAGAGAAAAATATGGACAGGAATATTACTTGCTATCATTATAGCTGTAAGCTTATTTAAATTAGATGGAAAAGGTTATTTTGACGGAAAATTCGAAAAGAACTTAAGCTATAAAGGAGAAAAAGAGTATGAGGATTTAGCTAAAGAGTCAATTTACAGGAAAGATATCCAAAAAATCAGTCAAATACTTATAAACCATCCATATGGAGTAAATAGAGACTTACCCGTAAAGGGAATACCTACAAAATCTATTGATGCAGGGTATTTTGTAGACTGGGTATATTATAATTTATCTGATACAATATTATCTGAAAAGTCAGATTTGGAAACCAATAGAATATCTAAGATTTGGGATGTATCAGAATCCATAATGGAAGATGAATTGAAAATTGGAGATTTGGGATTTGAAATTGTGCCGGATGGAAATAAAGCAAATCATCTTGGTATATATATAGGTGAAATTGATGGAATGAATGTTTTTATTCATTCAGGCGGGGTTGAGTATGGAGCAAATGGAGTAGAAGAGGGCCGAGTTGTAGTATCTATTAATAATAGGCTGAAGAAAAACAACTATGATACATATGGAAATAAATTTACTCCCGCAGCAGAATCATCAAGCTTTGTATATTATAGAAGACCTGATATAGAAATAAAAGATTAAGGAGAATATATTTTATGAAAAGAAAAAAAATGGTTAAAATTGTTACATGGGTTATTGTATTATCATTTTTAGGGGGAATATTTGCATCACTATTATAAACTTCTTCAAGAAGTTTATCTTACACTAAAATATTAAGATTATTATTTTAATATAAATTGTATGCAATATTATTTTTGTGATATAATAGTGTAAGATATAGATTTTTACTCAAAAAGATTTTCAAAATAAAATTTATATAAAGCATAAGGAGGAGTTAGTGTGAAAGCAAATAGTATAAAATGGACTATAGAAATGCCCTTTAATATAGATATAAAAAAAGAATATATTCGCTATATTCAAATAAAGAATAAAATGAATGATGGATATCAAGATTATTTATTTGATAATTTTTTAAGAGAATTTTTTACTCCGATGTTTAAGGATTTTTCTAAGAGAACCTCTAGTAAATTTAAAGGCAAATTCATTATGAAAAGAACTGATGATTATGTTACAGGTAGATTTGAAAGCACTAGTCCTATTGGCAAAGAAAATTTAGATGAATTTAAAAATGAGTTTAATGAAACCTTAAAAGAACTTTTAAATTCTGATGAGTTTATAATAAAATATTAGTAAGAAATAAAATTAAATATTATTCTCCTTTTAAAGTGGGTTTTGTAAATGTGAAATTTCAAAATGCTTTAAAAGGAGTTTTTTGTATAAAATTTACACATAAGAAACTAAGTTATAAGTAAGACTCTGGTACTGATAAAAGTTCGAAATCTTAGTTTTTATTTTTAAAGAGAGATGTAAACATTTACTTTAAGGGTATAGTTATTTAAGTTTTTATTTTGAGAAGATAGGATAAATAGTAATATTTAAAAATTAGTCTGAAATAATAGATATTACTTGTAGAGAGGAAATCTATTATGAGGTAAAATAGAAATACAAGGAAAGACGTATATTATATTAAACTGTGCTTTATGTGGTGTTTATAATATTTGCAATTACGTTGGTGATTAATAATGGGGAGGATAACTAATGGATTTTGTTTTGATTTTAGCCGTAATAGTGGGAGTTTTAGCTTTACTATTTGCTTTTTACAAGGCAATTGGAATCAATAAGATGGATGCAGGAAATAACAGGATGAAAGAAATTGCAAAGTATATTGAAAATGGATCTCTTGCTTTTTTAAAGAGGCAGTATTCTGCACTTGGAATTTTTGTTGCATTATTATTTGCAATTTTAATTTTTGCTCCAGGTCTTGGGTATAAAGTAGCAATATGTTTTTTATTTGGAGCACTATTTTCTGCTTTTGCAGGGTTTTTAGGAATGAGGGTAGCTACAAAAGCGAATGTTAGAACAGCAAACTCAGCTATGACATCTGGAATGAATGAGGCTCTAAAAGTGGCTTTTTCAGGTGGAACAGTTATGGGAATGAGTGTAGTGGGACTCGGGATTATAGGAATAAGTTTGTTTTATCTAATATTTGATGGAGATCCAGCTATTATTACGGGATTTGGTCTTGGAGCTTCTTCTATAGCTTTATTCGCAAGAGTAGGGGGAGGAATCTACACAAAAGCCGCAGATGTTGGGGCGGATTTAGTAGGTAAAGTAGAGGCAGGAATTCCTGAGGACGACCCTAGAAACCCAGCTGTTATAGCTGATAATGTTGGAGACAATGTTGGTGATGTGGTGGGTATGGGAGCTGATTTATTTGAATCTTATGTAGGAGCACTTATATCAGCAATAACGCTGGGACTTGTAGCTTATCAAGATAATGGAGTGTATTTTGCCATAGCCCTAGCAGCAGCTGGAATATTAGCATCTATTATAGGGGTGTTTTTTGTAAGAGGTGATAAGGATCCACAAAAGCTTTTAAATAATGCAACTTTCGCGAGCTCAGCGATTACAGTTGTGGCAGGTTTCTTTTTGAGTAAATATATATTAAATACATATAAACCTTTTATAGGAATTCTTTCAGGCCTTATTGTAGGGCTAGTAATAGCAAAACTTACAGAATACTATACATCTTCAGATTATGGTCCTGTAAAAATGATTGCTAAGGAATCTGAAACAGGGTCATCTACAAATATAATTGGTGGTCTATCCGTAGGTATGATGTCCACGGCAGGACCTATAATTATAATTTCAATTGGAATTTTAGCAGCTTACTATGGATCAGGTGGAAGTGCAAATCCAGCTCAAGGTTTATATGGTATATCTCTTGCAGCTATTGGAATGCTCTCTACTGCTGGAATTACTATAGCAGTAGATGCTTATGGGCCAATAGCCGATAATGCTGGAGGTATTGCAGAGATGTCGGGACTTCCAAAGGAAGTTAGAGATATCACAGACAAGCTGGACTCAGTTGGAAACACTACAGCAGCTATAGGAAAAGGTTTTGCAATAGGCTCAGCAGCCCTTACATCCCTTGCATTATTTGCAGCTTATACTCAAGCGGTGGGGCTTATGGGAATCGATATAACTCAGCCAAAAGTTATAGTAGGTTTATTTATAGGTGGAATGCTTCCATTTTTATTTGCAGCTATGACTATGGATGCTGTAGGAAAAGCAGCTTTTTCTATGATAGAAGAGGTTAGAAGACAATTCAAAGAAATTCCTGGAATTATGGATGGTACGGCGATTCCAGAATATGAAACTTGTGTAGATATAAGCACAAAATCAGCTCTCAAAGAAATGATTATTCCTGGTCTGATGGCAGTAGTTGCCCCAGTATTTATGGGCCTGCTTCTTGGCTCAGAAGCTTTAGGTGGAATGCTGGCTGGAGCCCTAATCACAGGAGTACTTATGGCTATATTTATGAGTAATTCAGGTGGAGCTTGGGATAATGCTAAAAAGTATATTGAAGAAGGACATCACGGAGGAAAAGGGAGCGAAGCCCATAAAGCTTCTGTTACTGGGGACACTGTAGGAGATCCATTTAAGGATACATCGGGTCCATCTCTAAATATACTAATAAAACTTATGACCATAGTGTCACTTGTATTTGCTCAGTTATTTGTAAGTTATGGTGGAATATTATTTTAAATAAATTAAATAAAGATGACTTATAAATTAAAATTTATAAGTCATTTTTTGAAGATTGAAATTATAAAAGATTTTAAAATAATAAAAAATGTAGGGCCTTTAAATAATATTTTAATAGTTGCTTTAAACAAATGAAAAAGATACCTACAATAATGCTAAGAAGTTTTTTCTATTAATATGTTTTCTAAAACTTTTGAAAATTTGTCGTTATCTTTTTGTGTTCTTTTTTTCTTTTTAGTATAAATTTTTTTCTGAGAACGTAATTTATGATTTATATGTCTATTTAACAGTAAAGTATCTATATTAAAATCTGAAATGATAAGGCCGTCTTGGCTTAGAGCAATAGATTCTTTAGATAAGGCAAGTGCTCCAAGAGCATAGTCCTGGGTAACAAGTAAATCACCTTTTTTCAGTTCATTTGCAATGTATAAATCAGCGCTATCTTTTTCGATATCTACTGTAATTATTTCAGCATAATCAGATTCTATAAAATGAGCATAATTTTTTACAATAATTAATGGTATATTATATTTTTTTGCAAGATAAGTTGTTTCTTTAAGAACAGGAGAACCATCAGCGTCTATATATATTTTAATTTTAATTTCCCTCCTTATTTCATATTAGTATACATTAAAAATAAGTTGTCATGAAAGCAAATAAGTTATTTGATAAAAAATTGTTATAGAATTGCTATAGAATACATGGACTAATAAAGAAAAAGAGTATTTGTTTTATAAAAATATAAGTATATAAATAAAGGAGCCCCTATGATTATAACAATAACTTTAAATCCGGCAATTGATAAAACTATAGAGCTTTTAGATTTCAGGCCTGGACAAGTCAATAGAATTCAAAAAGCTAGACAAGATATAGGAGGAAAAGGAATTAATGTATCTAAAGCCTTAGGGAGTTTAGATTTAACTTCTACTGCTTTAGGATTTTTAGGTGGAGTATATAAAGAAGAGTTCAAAGAAAAACTAAAACAGTATAATATAAAAGATTTTTTAACTCTTATAGAAGATGAAACTAGAGTAAATATAAAAATAGTTGATTTAGAGAGTAAAGAGGTAACAGATATAAATGATTTGGGACCAACGATATCAGAAACTGAAATAAATAATTTTTTAATGAAATTTGAAAATAAGGTTAGAAAAGAAGATATTGTTGTTATATCTGGTAGTTTACCAAGGGGTATAGATATTGATTTTTACAAAATTCTTATATCTAAAGCTAAAGCATCTGGTGCATTTATTATATTTGATGCAGATGGCTCAGCTTTAAGAGAAGGACTTAAAGCTGAGCCTCATATAATAAAGCCAAATATACACGAACTCGAAGGTCTAGCTGGAATGAAACTCAAATCAGATTATGAAATAATAAAATGCTGTAAAGAAATTATTAAAACTGGAGTAGAGAAAATTATAGTTTCTCTTGGAGAAAAGGGAAGTATTTTAGTTGATAAAGACAAAGCTTATAAAGTAAGTGGGCAAAAAGTAGAAGTAAAAAGTACAGTTGGAGCTGGGGATTCAATGGTAGCTGCTATTGCCTATGGATTGAATAAGGGTTTAGATGATAAGGAGATACTTTGTCTTGCTCAGGCTATGGGGGTAGCAAGTGTTAAGAGAGAAGGTACTAGAGCCCCTAAAAGCACCCATATAAAGAATCAGTTAAAAATAGCTAGAAAAAATATAAAAGAGATAAAATATGATGAGTTTATTAAAAATGGCTACGAGTAAACAGAGTATAGCTTTAAAATTTTGCGAAAGTTAAGGTTTTTAGGTAATTACCATATATAGTATAATAGATATAATATATGTTTTTGTATAACTGGAGGTTTATTATGGATAAAAATATTGAGGTTAATTTATTTGTAACAAGGCATGGGAAGACAGAATTCAACAATTATAATAAAGTTCAGGGCTGGTCAGATTCCGCTTTAACTAAAGAGGGAATTGAAGTTGCGAGATATCTTGGAGAAGGCATAAAAGATATAGAATTTAAAAAAGCATATTCGAGCGACTTTGGAAGAGCGAGTGATACTTTAGACATAGTTCTTGAAAAAAATATTAATAATAATATAGAAGTTGAAAGAAAAGAAAATCTTAGAGAGTGGAATTTTGGAGCTTTTGAGATGGGACCATCAGAATATATGCTAGAAACTATAGGGAATGAACTTAAAATAGAGAAAGAAGAAGTTTTTCTTTATGACCTAGAAAAAGTTTCAAATACATTAGCAAATTTAGATAAGAATAAGGAATCTGAGAATTGGAATCAGATAGAGAAGAGACTTAAAAAAGCAATGGATGAAATAGTAGAGGAAATGATAGGTTATGGTGGTGGTAATGCATTAGTTGTGACTCATGGATTAACCATAGCATCATTAATAAAAATACTAGATAAGGACCACATATTAGAAAAGCCACTCGAGAACGCTAGTATAACTCATATTAAATATAAAAATGGTGAATATAAAATAGTTCACTCTAATAATTTAGATTATATAGAAAAAGGGAAATTAAATTCAAAGTAAATTTTTAAAAGATTATAAAGGTTTAAAATAATAATATGCGTAGATTAATTTATATAAGAGTAATTTAAAATAAACGACAGCTTATCCTGAAATAATTATGGAAAGCTGTCGTTTATTCATTTTCAAGTTTTGATATAAAAAAGCATTGTATATCATTATTATTTATTATTAGTCATTTTTCTTTCAATGATTCTATTAATTGCTGCTCTGTTTATCCAAAAAATATCAATACATTCATCGAGATCTATAACTGTTTCTCCATCATCATTTGAATCTTCTCCTCGTCTATTAACAGTGAGGACACCGGAAGGATATTTCATAACAGTTAATGTGTTTTCAGTATTCTTTTCTGTGAAATACAAATAATGTTTTTGCCCTAAATCATCAAATTCAAATAATTTATCAAATTGGTTAATAAGATCATTTGCTAATTTTTTACTTTTAATTTTAATCAGAACCATCTCCTTTTGATATTATTAAATTAATATACTATTAATGCAAGTCCCATATAAATGAGAAAGGTATTTAATTTTTAAGAACCAGTCTTCTATAAGCTAAATTATCTAATCTGATGATATTTCAATTCTAGTCTAAATAAAATATTTAGTCAATAATTTGACAATAAGCCTCATTAGATATATTCCTATCAGCTTAAATAAAATTTTTCCTTAGGCATATAATAAAATCTAATAAGATTATAAATTCAGTGAAATGATAGCGTTTTTATAGTATAATCAAATTAACTGAATATTCAAACGATAGTAAAATAATGAGGAGGAAAAAAATGTCAAGTAAAAACTTAAGAAAATGTAAATTCTGTGGAAATGATATTGCATCAAAAGGAAAAGTAACATGTCCAAATTGCGGCAAAGTTAATAAGAAGCCCTTATATAAGAGAGTTTGGTTTATCGTGTTAATAGCTATCATATTTATTGGTGTCATAGGAAGTATAGGAGATGATGAACCGAAAGCAGAAGGCGATAAAGCTTTGACTT
>JAAZDF010000117.1 GCA_012512905.1 Clostridium sp. | reverse complement strand
TTGGTTCCCATCCAACATGTTTTTGGTATAAGCGAAGTGCATATAAATCTTGTGATTTTTGTTTTCTTGTTGAGTCATCTAACATTACATTTTCTTTACCTACTATTTCATTCAAACTTTCTAAAAATCTTTGTTTTTCCATTTATCTCTTCCCCATTCTAGCTGTTTTAGCAGCTACTATATTTATTCCAGTATTTAATATGTTTTCTTGAATTACATCTCCCATTTTTATTGGAGCTTTCACTTTAGTTTTTTTAAGTAAATCAATGCATTTTCTAAGTTCTTTCTTTGGTACTTCTCCCTCAGAAATTACAGGTAAAAAAGAATATTCTCCCCCATCTAAACTAATAATTGTAGTTATCATCCTTTCAGGATTATGGAACTCTGCTTCAGCGAATTTTTTTCCTCTTAAACAACCATGTCCACTAATTTCTATAATTTCTCCTTTTTCTTCTTTTATATCTAAAGAACAGCCTAATGGACAAACAATACAAGTTAAATTCATTTTATGCACCTACCTTTGATAGTTTAACTACAATAGGATCCTTATCATTTATCTCTTCAATTAATTTTTCATCTAAATGAGCTAACACCATCTCTTGCGGCCTTACTATTTGATGAATTTTTTTATAAATTTCTTTATCATTTTGCCATATAGAAACCTTTGCTTTTTCAATTACGGTTTTAGTTCTGAAATACAGTGATAAATTTCCTTTTTTACCTATTTTATATGTATTAGGAATTAAGAAGTTTACGTTATCACCAGCAATTATTTCTATATCATTTGATATTTCAAGTTCTTTATTAATATAATTGTATGCTCCCCTAGCTGCTATTTCTCCTGTGTCAGAAACATAGTCTGCAAGGTCAAACACGTTTACAACATTTCCTGCTGCAAAAATCCCTTTAACATTTGTCATCATATTATTATCAACAATAGGGCCCTTTGTTACCTTTGATAGCTTAACTCCAGCCTTAACACTTAATTCATTTTCAGGTATTAAACCTACAGATAAGATCAATAAATCACAATCTATTTCTCTTTCTGTTCCTTCTATAGGGTTTCTATTTTCGTCTACTTTTTGAACTGTTACACCTTCAAGTTTGTGGTTTCCTTTTACTTTAGTTACAGTTGTTGAAAGATGAAGTGGAATGTCATAGTCATCTAAGCACTGAAAAACATTTCGTGCAAGACCTCCTGGAGACTCCATAACTTCATACACCCCTTCTACTTCCATGCCCTCTAAAGTCATTCTTCTGGCCATAATCATTCCAATATCACCAGATCCTAGTATCACAGCTTTTTTCCCAGGTATTAATCCTTCTATATTCATATATCTTTGAGCTGTACCTGCTGTCATAATTCCTGATGGCCTTGTTCCCAATATAAAGACCTGTTTTTGTGTTCTTTCCCTACATCCCATAGCAAGAATTACTGCTTTTGCATGTATTTCTGTGATTCCATCACTTGAGTTGATTGCATAAATAACCTTATCTTTTGTTATTTCAAGAACCATAGTGTTAAGTTTTACTTCAATATCACTATCTTCTAGTTCATCAATAAACATCTGTGCATACTGTGGTCCAGACAACTGTTTTTTAAATCTGTTTATACCAAATCCATCATGGATACACTGCTCTAAAATTCCACCTAGCTCATCATTTCTTTCTAAAATCAAAATTTCTTTTAATCCAAGTCTTTCTGCTTCTAGGGCTGCCGCTAGTCCAGCTGGTCCACCACCTATGATAACAAGCTCTTTATTTATTTTTTTCAATAGATTCACCTCCTGATTCTAGGTCTCTTGCATTTTTAAGTATAATAAATGAATCATGACCTTTTTGAGTGACTTTAGTTATATCTTCATTATTTTCTCTTGCAATTATCTCTAAAATCTTTGGACCGCAGAATCCACCTTGGCATCTTCCCATACTTGCTCTTGTTCTTCTCTTAACTCCATCTACTGTTGTACACGGAATAGGGCCATTTATGGCTTCAACTATCTCTCCTTCTGTTATTGTTTCACACCTACAAACAACATTACCGTATCTAGAATCTTTCTTTATTATCTTGTCTTGTAATTCTCTTGATAATTTCCTAAATTCTATTTGTCTTTTTCTAATAGGATCATAGTTTTTATTTTTATCTAACTTTCCCTCTTCTTTTTCTACGATATTAACTACCATTTCGGCAATCGCTGGGGCCGCTGCAAGGCCGGGAGACTGTATACCTGATACATGTATAAAGCCATTTACCTTATTTGACTTTTCTATAATGAAATCTTCTTTATAATCTGCCGCTCTAAGTCCAGAAAAATATGTTATAACATCCTGCGGCTCTACATTTGGATTCGAGCCTTTACCTACTCGGAGTGAATAATCTAAATCTTCTTTTTCAAAAGATCTATCTTCTTTATCCATAACTTCTCTAGCCGAAGGACCCCATAAAAGATTTCCTTCTACTGTAACTTGAGATCCTCCACCTTTTGACTGGGAATTTCTTCCTTTTGTACTAGGAGTACCTGTAGCTCTTGTTACACCCTTTTTATTTTTATCAAATATTAATATTCCACCTTTTCTTGGATGAATTGTATAAAACTTATCTCCAGCCATTTCAGCAATATCATCTCCGTAAACTCCAGCAGAATTTATTACATATCTTGATTTAATAATTCCTTTATTTGTTATAACTCCTCTGACCCTGCTGTTGCGAACGATTACATCAACCACCTCGGTATCTAATAAAAATTTAACTCCATTAGTAGCTGCATTTTCTGCTAAAGCTATAGTTACACCGTAACCATCTACATAAGCTGTTGATGGAGTCCAAAGAGCAACTTTTGGTTCTTCTGTTAAACTTTTTTCAAGTTTCATTGCTTGTTTTCCATTTATCTTTCTCATGCCAGGTACCCTATTTATTTTGCCTGCAATATCCGCTGCATTTAACATTCTTTTTTCTGCTTTATTATAAGCAAGGATTAATGATCCTGTTCTCTTAAAAGGAAATTTAAGTTCTCTTGCCCAATCAGAGTACATAGCATTTCCTCTTACATTAAGTTTTGCTTTTAAAGTAAACGGCATTGCCGCATTTCCTGGATGGATCATTCCATTATTTGCTTTAGAAGTTCCATCTGCTACATCTTCTTCTTTTTCTACCAAACAAACATCTAAGTCATATTTTGAAAGCTCTCTTGCTATTCCACAACCAATAACCCCACCGCCAACAATAACTACATCTCCCTCGTGAATAACACCAATTTTTTTCCCTTTTTGTATTGACTTAGTTTTATCTATTTTATTGATTTCTATTCCTTTTGGATGTAAATTATTGACAACATTTTTAATTTTTCTGTTTTTTCCTGCAATAAGTCCTATTTTAACAACCTGTTCCCAGGTATCCACAGAACCATCGATATGAACTATTTTATCTTTATCAACTTTGACATCAATATTTAAATCTTTAATTCCTAGTTTTTTATCAATTTTAGATAAAATACGTCTTTCCATTTTTATGTCCCCCCTTACATTTCAAACATACACTATAATGTACTTTCCTCTATTGTAAACGTTTATTTTCAGTCTGTCAATAGAATATACATTATTATGTACAATTAGAATGCGCTTTTCACCGAATTGTGTTCTAATATAAGGGTTTTGGGACTTTGATCTTTTTTTATGAAATATTTAAAAAAACTTCATTATTTTACGTTGATAACTATGAGTCTTAGCATTTCACTTCCTTTTTATAAAATTATCATTTATTGAAAAAGTTATCTTTAAAAACTGATTTTAAAAATAACTTTTAGTTTTTATTGTTTAATTTTATGTCTTTTTATCAGAGGCTCATCTTAAGAGAATTAACTAGTCTAGGTTTATATATTTTCACTATTTTCAGCTTGTAATCATAATAAAATCTAATTTTTTTAAAAGATTAAATACAAAATAAAAAGCCCTCTCATCAAAATGATAAGAAGACTTTATTTTATATTTACATTTAATATTTTATTTTTCTTGTTGAGCTTGAGCTGCTGCCATTATTTTAGGTAAATTAACCCCAAGACCACCATCTACTAAAATATCTGTTCCTGTTATAAATGATGCCTCTTTAGATGCTAGTAGTCCTACAGCATTAGCGATATCTTCTGGAAGACCATTTCTTCCCATAGGAGTCATAGCTTTCATATATTCCATTCTTTCTGGGTGAGCTGCTAAAGCCTTTTCAGCCATAGGAGTCATAATTATTCCAGGAGAAAGAGAAAGTATTCTAGCACCTTTTTTACCGAATTCATTTGCGTATTTTTTAGCTAATAGATGTACTCCTCTTTTAGAAAAATTATAAGCTACTGCTGAATCATCTTTAACTATTTCTATAAGTGCATCTACAGCCCCTTTTTCTAAAGGATTCTCAAGATATTTATCATACTCTGGGTTTGCAGGTACTACGTGACCCATAGTTGATGAAATAAGTATCATAACTGTATCATCAACGCAGCATTCTGAAGTCTGCTTAATTAAATTCTCTGTTCCTACTAAATCAATATCAAAAGTAAGCCTAGCGCTTTCACTTACACCACTTACACCTGCTGAGTTTATAACTGTTTTTATATTTCCAAGAGATCTAGCATAGTCAAATAGCTTTTTTATACTTTCTTGTGATGAAATATCACTTGATTTATAATATGCGTCTATACCTTCTTCTTTTAATTGATTAGTTGCGTTAATTAGTCTTTCTTCATTCCTTGCAGTAATTAAAACAATATCATTTTTAAATATTTTTGCACACTCAAGTCCAATCCCACTGCTACCACCTGTAATAATATGAACATTTTTCATTGTTTGCCTCCTAATATTAATTTTCTTCTATTTTATTATACACTATTGTTAAAAATAAAACACTCTATTTCAAAATTTTTTATTATTATCACTAAAAGTATTTATATATTTATTTTATTTATTTAATCATAAATATTTTATTTATATTTTTAATGACTCATTGTATAATTGATTGCAACAACAATAAAATAATTGAACCATAAGAAGAATTCTTATATCATGTAAGCATCTAACAAATCATGAAAGGAACTCAAACTTATGGCTCAAATTAATAATACCA
>JAAZDF010000116.1 GCA_012512905.1 Clostridium sp. | reverse complement strand
TATTATATCATATATAATTTCTTATTATATATATTATAACTCACTAACTTTTAATCGGCTTGTATTTTTTAGTTGAATAATGCAAATCGTATAAACTATATTATATATAGAATTTTTTATATGATACAATATATAAAGAATATGTTTATAAATATATTAACTATTAGTAATATTACGAAATTAATGAGAGAGAGTTTATTATGGGAAGTAAAAAGTCAAAAAAAAGTAATTTGTATTTTATTCTAAGTTTTTTAATTGTTTTTTTGTTTTCTTTTCTTATTTTTGTTTTTTATAAAATTCAGATTGAAGACATAAAAATTAAAGAATTAAAACAAAACGAAGAAAGAATTATCAATTTCCAAAATGAGTTGTTAGATGAAAATTTTAGCCTTATATTTGGAGATATCAACTATTTAAATTATACATGTAGCGATAATTTATATACCAAAAAAAATTTGGATGAGATAGGTGAAAACTGGATAGAATTTTCTAACCAAAGAGGGATTTATGATCAAATACGATTTTTAGATAAATCTGGTGATGAAATAATCAGAGTAAATTATGAAAATAATAAAGCATACTTAGTAGATAAATCTAGACTGCAAAATAAAAAAGATAGATATTATTTTAAAGAAACAGAGCTTTTAAAAACTAGTGATATTTATGTTTCACCTTTAGATTTAAATATAGAAAACGAGAAAATTGAAATACCCTATAAGCCTATGATTAGATTCTCTACTCCTGTATACGATGAATATAACGACTTCCAAGGAGTTATTATTTTAAACTATTTAGCAGATTCAATCTTGAAAATTTTCAAAGAGCTAAGTCAGAATAGTCAAGGTGATATCTCTCTGCTTAATTCAAACAGTTTTTGGTTGTCTAGTAAGGATAAAAACAATGAATGGGGATTTATGTTTGATTCTATGAACAAGAAAAGATTCCAAAGTGATTACCCTGAAGAATGGGAAATTGTAAAACAAGGTAAAAACCAAATTATTACTGAAAATGGACTCTTTACTTTCAATAAAGTAAACTTAAATAGTGATTTTATAGGTGAAAATAAGAATACAATTTATTTAGATGATGAGTGGTATATTGTCTCTTTAATTAGTCCAGAAAACGACTTATCACCTTATTTTTTTGATAATTCACTTTTAATTGTTAGAGATATTTTCAGAAAAAATATTCTAAGCCTAACACTTATAACCTTATTTGCAACGATTACAAGTTATTTTGTTTACTTAAATAAAAAACAACACTATAAAACAAAGTATTATTCAGAATATGACCCTTTGACAAAAACGTTAAATAGAAGAGCTGGTTATAAAAAAATAAATAAGTTAATCTCAAAAAGCCAGCGAAAGAAAGTTCTTTTTAGTCTTTGTTTTATTGATATAAATGGTTTAAAAGAAATAAATGATAATTTAGGACACGAATTTGGAGATGAGCTACTTATAACAGTTTCAGATGCAATTAGACTTACTATCAAGAAAAACGATTTTATCATTAGACAAGGTGGAGATGAGTTTTTAATTGTTTTTGATAATATAGCTACTAAAGAATCTGAAGAAATTTGGACGAGAATAGTTTCTAAGTTTGAGGAAGTTAATAAATATAACGATAGAGCCTATTTAGTTAGTGTTAGTCATGGGATAGTTGAGTATAGTAGTATTGAAAAAGTTGAGCTTGATGAACTTGTAAAAGAGGCTGATAAAAAAATGTATCAAGAAAAAACTATTATAAAGAAAAATTTCAATGTGTTAAGATAAAAATTACTATATATATAAAAGCAGTTCTTAATTTGAACTGCTTTTTTTATTATATATGCATTCTTTTGTTTATTTCTTCTTTTATTTCCTTACCTTGAAATATAAATATAGCAGATAATGAAATAATACTAAATCCAATACTAATTATAGATGGATATATAATATTTACTAAATCTAATAATATAAATACTAAAGGTATGATACCAAAAATTCCATCTATTAAAGCATAGGTGATGTAGTCCCTAATACTTAAATGCATTATCTTTGCTGTTACATACATTATAATTGTAGCTGAAACGCAAGCTATTGGAATAACATAGTCAAGAGACCAACCAATCCATCCTATTTGATAATCCCAAAATACAGCTAATAAGGATACTATAATAACCTGCCATATTATTTTTTTTGCTACATGATATCTTTTCTGAACTATTATTATAAGGCCTAGCCAAATACTAATAACTGCAAACATAAATAATAACGGCCAATTCATATCTGATGGAAATATTATGTTTATTGCAAAACTAACAACTAAAGCTACAATAGATATAAATATCATAATTTTAATTGCCAAATGACTATGATAAAAAGGTGCTACATCAGGAAATATATCTTCATTTTTACCTTTTGAGTATTCTTCCAGTGTATTCTCACATAACACACAACGATCTCGATCTTCCCTTATATACACTTTACAATGTCTACAAAATTTCATTGGCTAACTCCTTAAATATTAGATGTTATCTCTATTTTAATATTCTTATATGATAAAAATTGAAAGAATGCTCTTTGAATATCAGTCTCTGTATAAGGTGATGTAAAAGATATTACAAGTCTATCTTTATATGAACAAAAAGTAATTTTCGGAGCTCTTGCACTCACACATATACTAAACTGATTTATATAAGACTCAAATTCTTCAGCAGTTTTTATTCTTCCAATATTAGATATTGAACTAGTAATAGTTCTATCATTAAACTTATCAGCAATTTTCATAACAAAATCTTTTATAGTAAGAGGTACTATTCTTGCTATTGGATTATTTTCAAGCCTCATAAACCTTGCAAGCTTTATATCTATATTTTTTTCTTGTAATTCTTTTTTAAATTCTTTATCAACATATTTTATCACATCATTAAATTCCCGGCTATTGTATTTAAAATCATAACTTATATTCATAGTTGTAAAAAAATTTCTTGCAGTTAAAGAGCCGTAATATCCACGTAAATTAACAGGTACTGAAAGAACAATCGGTTTTCTTAATTTATTTTTTGGCATATCTAGATAAATCGAGTATAAAAGAAGAGCAGTTAAAAATACTGTCATACTTGTATCATATTCTCTTGATATTTTGAGAACTTCTTCTACAGACATAGCGCCTTCTATTATTTTCATCTTGTTTTCATCTATTCTTTTGCCTTTTATTTTATAAGCTAGCTTGTATTTTTCTTTTTTTATATTTTCATCCTTTATATTAGATATATAATTTTTCCAAAAACTATCATCCATTTTTTCACTTATTGAGGCACCATAATCAAAACTTGGCAATTTGTCATTTAATTCATTCTTGTAATTAATACTAATATAATGAAATATCAAGGTTTCTAAAAACCATATAGCCCCTGCACCATCAGATAAAGCATGAAAAGCTTCTAAGTTTATTCTTTTATTATAATAAGTTACCCTAAATAAAAGATTTTTTTCTCCTTTTATATATAAGGCTGAACAAGGGTTTGACGATTCAATTTGCACTTCTGGATAGATATTGGTTATCTCAAAATAATACCAAAATAATCCTCTTCTAAGGACAGATTTATAAATCGGGAAACTTTCTATAGTTAAATCTAAAGCCATTTGAAGATTTATTGGATTTATATCCTCATTTAGCTCTGCAGATATTCTGTATACTTTTGTGTCTTTACTATTAGAAGTTGCTGGAAAAATCTTTGAAGCATTATCTAATCTCTTCCATTCAATTTTTTCATTTTTATTTTTCATATTTTCACCACTTAGTCTTTTTTATCATTTAAAAAAGAGTTTATCCATTCATATGCTATAGATTGTTGTTCTTTATTTATCGGATTAGAGAAAAAACCATGAATTGCATTTTCTAATCTATATATTTTTACCTTATTACCAAATTCTTTAAGTTTATGACCATAAGCTTCTCCCTCATCTCTTAAGGGATCGTATTGAGCTGTTATTATAAGAGTTTCTGGCTGGTCTTTTAAGTTAGTTGACAGTATTGGAGCTAAATAAGGATTAGATTTATCTTTTTCATTTTCAACATAAAGGTCTATGTAATCTTGAATTCTTCTAGAAGTCATTATGTAATCAGTTCCATTTTCATGTACAGAAGGATAAGGAGATTTTTCTGAATGGTCGTAATTTGTAGCGGGATAGATTAAAATTTGTTTTTTAGGGAAAAATTCATTTCTATCCCTAGCCATAAGAGAAACTGCTGCAGCTAAATTCCCACCTGCACTATCTCCTATAAGAGTAATATTATCAAGTTTTGTATTTAAAAGTTCAGGACGTTTAAATACTTCTTTAGTTACAAAATAACAATCTTCAACCCCTTTAGGAAAAGGATGTTCTGGTGCTAATCTATAGTCTACTGATATTACAGTATGATTCGTAATATCTGCCATATTTCTACATACGTTAGTATAACTATCAATATCTCCTGTTACCCAACCACCACCATGGAAAAACACTAAAACTTTATTAGTTTGATTTTCCTTTGGAAGAAAGACTCTAACTG
>JAAZDF010000115.1 GCA_012512905.1 Clostridium sp. | reverse complement strand
TTATCTTCTACTCTTTTTTCAATATGTTCAAGTGGGTATACTACTCTTGTATTTGGTGTAAGTGAATCGTCTGTATAATCTGGTTGTCCATCTTCATCAACGATTACGTTTTCAAGTAAAGCTCCAAATCTAATAGCATCATATATATCTTTTTCTTTTTCTCTATCAAGGTCTATAGTCTTTGCGTAACATCCACCTTCAAAATTAAATACTCCATTTTCATCCCATCCATGTTCGTCATCACCTATTAGGTATCTTTTTGGATCTGATGAAAGAGTTGTTTTTCCTGTTCCTGAAAGTCCAAAGAATAAAGCTGTATCTCCTTCTTCACCCATATTAGCTGAGCAGTGCATTGGTAATACATTTTCTTCAGGTAATAGATAGTTCATTACAGTAAATACTGATTTTTTTATTTCTCCAGCATATTTACTTCCACCAATTAATACAACTTTTTCAGTGAAATTTAACACTATAAAGGCTTCAGAGTTAACTCCATCTTCTTTACCATTAGCTGTTAAACTTGGAACCGCTATTACTGTAAAATCGCTGTCATATCCTTCTCTGTTATTATCTTTTATAAATATTTGGCTTGAAAATACTGCTTGAGCTGGATCTTCATGAAAAACATTAATATTCATTGAATGCTTTTCTGATGCTCCTACCTTAGCTTTAACTAAATAAAGCTTTTTATCAGCTATATGATTTCTAACTTTAGAAAGCAAGTTTTCATATACTTCTTTTTCAATACCAACATTTGATTTACCCCATGCAACTGTGTCTGTTGTCTTTTCATCTATAACTATGAATCTGTCATTTGGGGATCTTCCTGTATACTTTCCTGTTTCTATAAGTAAGGCACCTTGAGCTGTTAAATCCGCATATCCTAACTCGATAGCTTCTTGAGCTAAATTTGATACTGACATTCCTTCTACTAATAATTCTTTGTTTACACCTAGATAGTCAATTCTTTTTTTCAAATTATTACCTCCTGATTAAGTCTTATAAAATTATAAGACTTTTAATATTTTCCTCTATTTACAGTTCTCTGTGTCTCTAAATAAATAAAGATTCTAATAATATCATATCATACTCTGTAATCATTTTCAGTAGTTTTATCCTATAAATTGCTATTTTAATCAATTATTAATAATATCTATAAAACTTTTCACTACTTGAGCAGTAAAGCCCCAAATAACATAATTATTATATTTATAGAAATACTGTTTATGTTTTGACTTTGAAAAATTGTAATCTTTGCCATTTTCTATTAAGTGATAAGGAAAGTCTTCTCCCATATTAGAGACTATTTCAGTTTCGTAAATAAGAGGTTTATTTTCTATAAAATGCTTTATAGGAACTTTTATAACATGATCCACCTCATCTTTATTTGGATAAAAATCTTTAATTTTTGTTTTAGATACGAAAGGAAACATTACATGACCATAAGGACTTACAAAGAAATCCATGGGTCCAATAAATTCTATATCAGAACTTTTAATATTTAGCTCCTCCATTGTTTCTCTAATTGCAGCTTCCTTTTCTGTTTCACCTAAATCAATAGACCCTCCGGGGAGACATATATCACCGGGTTGGCTTTTTAAAGTTAATGCTCTTTTTTCTAAAACTATTTTTTGAACTCCATTTTCTTCAACTATTAAAATCATAACGGAAAACTCTCTCTTTTTTCCTATTATTTTAGGGTTATAATTTTTAAATATATCAATATTATACATATACACCTCTTTTACTTATTACTATCTTGAATATAGTATACCAATTAAATAATTATTTTATTACTATTCTATCTCTTTTAACGCTTAATTAATAAAGTTATCATCTCTTATTAACTATTTAATCTCAAATCTTGCAAAAACAGAAAATAAAACATACAATTAATAAGAACACTAAGTATTTAAAAATGCTATTTAAAATAGGAGGATTTATGAAAGAAAACTTTAAAAAAGCTCAGATCGTATTTTTACTACTCATATTTTTATTTCCTTCTACTTTAGTAAAAGCAGATATGCCTACCATAAATGGTCAGTCTGCAATTACTTACGATTTAGAAAGCGATGAAATAATTTTAAGCAAAAATCCTGATGAAAGATTATATCCAGCATCAATAACCAAATTATTAACTGCTTTGGTTTTTTCCGATAATTATAGTAATCGAAAAACAGAATATTTAAAATATCCTAAAGAAGCAAGACTAGAATATCCATACTCATTATACTATAATTTGCGCTATATCAACAATGATGAGCTAATTTCAGCTGATACAATAATGCATGCACTGCTTGTTGGTTCTGCCAATGATTCAGCTGTAGTCATTGCATTAAATATATCAGATAGTATAGAAGATTTTGCCGTGCTTATGAATGAAAAAGCAAAAGAACTCGGAATGTTAAATTCAAATTTTGTAACAACAACTGGCATTCATAACGACGAACATTACTCAACAGCTTCAGATTTAATGATTCTAACAAAAGCTGCTTATAAAGATCCTTGGATCAGAGAAGTTTCTTTGGTCGAAAATTATTCTGCTAAAACCAAAACACAAACTCTTGGTGAGATAGAAACAAAAAATAAAATTCTTGGAATAGACGGGAATGTATTTGGAAAAACAGGTTTTACATATGAAGCCGGTAGATGTCTTACTTCAATATTTGAGAGAAATGGAAGAAAGATTGGTACTATAATTTTAAATTCTAAAAATGATCCAGGAAACATACAAGTTTTTAATGATACAAGGTTAATAGCTGATGCAAGCTATAACGAAAACCCTTCTAACAAGTACCTTAAGGGCGATGATATTGAAGTTTTTGAACTTTCATATAAGCCTTATAAGTTTTTTGGAAAAGAAAGAAAAATTGAAATTCCTTTGGTACTCTCTGATAACATTTCATATTACCCTAATGATGTTAATGAAAATGAAGGCCAAACAGATATTACTTTTTATGATATTGAATCAAAAGAAATTGATAAAGATACCCCTCTTGGTCAGCTTACTTATAAAGAAAGATTTAATACTAAGACAGTAGATCTTCTTTCAACAGTTAATGTACAAAATACTATTTTAAAAAATCATTTGCTTGGATATATTTTAATTACATTATTTCTAGTTATTTTTATTTTTCTTGTTTTAAAAATAATGATTACAAACAGAAGGAAGAAAAAAGAAAGAAAAAGAAGACTTCTTGAAAATAGAAGAAACAGTAAATTCTCAAATAGAAACTATTAAAAATAGCCAATCAGACTAGTCTCAAAGTCTTATTGGCTATTTTATTTTTTTATAAGATTTTATTTGTTTACAATATCTAATACCTCACATATTTTATCTATCATATAATCCGGTTTACTTGATATAAGATCTTTTCTGAGTACCGAATAACTAACTCCACAGGTTATGGCTCCTGCTGAATTACCGGACATTATATCGTATCTAGAATCTCCTACCATTAAAGTTGTTTGCGCTTTGGACTTTAAAACCTTCATAGCCTCAAGCACAGGTTCTTTGTTTGGTTTATGCAGCTTTGTACTTTCAGGAGTTATAATTGCAGTAAAATATTTCTCAAGATTAAATCTAGACAAACTTTTTATTGCCATTTTTCTTCTTTTAGAAGTAACAATTCCAAGTTTTATATTCTTTTTTTTGAGTGCTATAAGTGTTTCTTTAACTCCAGGAAAAATTTTAATCATATTATCATGATTTTTTTCATTAAAACTTCTATAATAAAAAACTAAATTCTCTATTTCATCGATATCATTGGAATACCTCGAAAAGGATTTATCTAAAGGCTCCCCAAAGTAACTATATATTGTATCTTTTTCTTCATCCAAGCTTAAAACTTCAGCTAATGTAATTTTGAATGATTGAAGAATTAATTCATTTGTATCGCAAATTGTTCCATCTAAATCGAATAATACTGTGTCTATCATTTTTTCCTCCCATTAATAAACTCTTATCTATTCTATCTTATTGACCAGCAAATTTAAATAGTTAGTTTATTTAATCAACTTTAATAATAAAATCCCGATTAAATTCCACAAATATATCTTAATTCATGGTATAGTCATTAATAGAAATATATTTAAATGGGGTAGTTATTATGAAGAATTTTTCAGCTGTCGATATTATAGTTATAATTGTTATAATTATACTCATATTTTTTAGACAAGCTAAATATGCAAATATATTAATTGGATTGTATTTAATTTATACTGTTACTAAAAATTTACAAACAATAAAAGCAAATAGAGGAATCAAAGCCTATAATGCAGGAGATACTGAAAAAGCTATAGAGATACTTGATAAAGTTGCAAATAGTACTAGATCAAAACCGTATATAAAGTCAAGTTATGGTTATATTTTGTTAAGAGAAGGTCAAATAGACAAATCAGAGAAGTATTTAAAAGAAGTTTATGAAATTAAGAATTTAGATGAAAGAACAAAATTTAACAACATTTTAAATTATTCTATTTTAAAATGGAAGCAAGGAAATCCTGAAGAAGGTATTAGACTTTTAGAATCAATAAAAGATAAGTTTACAAACTCAACTTTCTATGAAATTTATGGTTACCTTTCTATATCTACAGGTGACTACGCAAAATCTTTAGAAATTAATAAGGAAGCCTATAATTACAATAACACAGATGATATTATCACAGACAACTTAGCTCAAAGTTATTATTTTTTAGGACAATATGATAAAGCTGCTGAGCTTTATAAGGATATAATAGATGACGTTAAATTTCCTGAAGCTTTTCATTACTATGGAATGATTAAATGGAAGCAAGGCAAATATAAGGAAGCCTATAATCTATTACTTCAATCAGCAAGTTTAAAATCATCATTTTTATCTAATATTACAAAAGAAGAGCTTGATAATACTTTTAAAAAATTTGAAAAGTATCTAGAAGAGAATAATATTGACTTAGAATCAGATACCAACATAGAATCAGAAAGTAAAAATAATATTCAAACTGAGAAAAATGAAAAAGTTGAAACTTCTAAATTAGTTGAAAATAAAAGTGATGATTTAACCAATGAAGATAATCAATAAAACATTAAAAACCTATACTTCTGAGATGTAAAATCTCAGGAATATAGGTTTTATTATTTTGATCTATTTGCATATTTTTTTATATCTATGCCCCGAAGTTCGGCGTAATCTTTTAAATTGTTATAAATTAATACATCCGTTTTAGTTAAATTAGAAATATTTTTTGAGCCTAGAAGCGTCATAATAATTTTAATTTGATATTTCCAACTTTCTAAAATTTCTATAGTTTTATCAACCCCTAGTTCTAAAGCTAAATCTAATATAAAAGCTGATAATCCAACTGCTTTTGCCCCAAGAGATAGCGATTTTACGACATCTAAAGGATTTCTAATTCCGCCAGAAGCTATTATATCTACCTTAGCAGAGTAGGTTCCCCCTTCCAAAAGTGATTCTACAGTGGATTGACCAAAATACTCTAGATAATTATATTCTTTTTTCTCTCTTCTATAATTTTCTATTTTTGCAAAATTAGTTCCACCCCTTCCACTTATGTCAATAGTACTAACACCCATATCTACAAGTTCCTTTATGGTTCTTGAACTCATGCCAAAACCAACTTCCTTCACAATTACAGGTATATCTAATCCTAAAATAATTTTTTCAATATTCTTTAGCCATCCTTTAAAATTTCGATCTCCTTCAGGCATTATAAGTTCTTGGATAGAATTAATATGAATTTGAATTCCATCAGCATCAATAATTTCTATAGCTTTTTTTACATTATCTAAAGAATGCTCTGCTCCTAAATTAGCAAAAATTATACCTTTAGGATTTTCTTTCCTTATAATTTTAAAACTATTTTCTAAACTTTTATCTTTTAAAGCAGCACTTAAAGAACCTGAAGCCATTAAAGTATCAGTTTCTCTTGCAATTATAGCCAGCTTTTGATTTATAAGTTTTGTTTTATCACTTCCACCTGTCATAGCATTTATAAAAAATGGATGGTTTAAATTAAATCCCGATATATTTGTTTTTATATCTACATCATTAACTCCTATTTCAGGAAAAGAATGATAAATATATTTTAAATTATCAAAATCAGAAAAATTTACATCTTTATAAAATTTGCGCGTTAGTTTTAAATGGTCATCTTTTTTATTACTATCCAAAACATAAAACCCCCTTCTTGTAATTATTATATCAATAATTACAAATTAATATCTGCTTAAAAATCGTTTTTAAAATAGAAAAAAGCATTAGAATAAATCTAATGCTCAAGTTAATTATTCATTTAAAATTATAGTTTTAGAAGCCTGTCAATATTAGGCTTATCAAAACCAATAAGTATTGTTCCATCTATATCAATTACTGGAACTCCTCTTTGATTTGATTTTCTAATCATTTCCATAGCCCCTGCTTGGTCTACTGATACATCTTTGTCTGTAAATTCTATATCATTTTCTTTTAAATAATTTTTTGCTTTAGTACACCAAGGACATGTTGGTGTGGAATATACTGTTACTTTACTCATTTCTTCACCCTTTTATTTTATATTTGCGAGGATACCCCCCACTGGTATATATAATATCATTTTACTAATTCAATGTCAAATAATTTTAAATGTACTTGTTATTGATTTAATTTCTTTATAGTCTTATACTTTTTATGAAAGGTTAAGCAATTTTGGAGGATAAGATGTCAGTTAAAAATATAGACTTAAATAAACATAAAATAAAAAAATATTTAGAAAAGGATATTCGTAATTTTTTTGATATAGTAATACTTGATGAAATAGATTCTACAAATTCTTTTTTGAAATCAAATATGGATAACTTCCAAAACAATACGTTACTTATTGCAAATAAACAGAGTAAGGGTAGAGGTAGGCAGAATAAATCATTTTTATCAAAGGATAATAATGGAATTTATTTTTCCTTTCTTATTAAAGAAAAAACTGATCACTTTGATCCTTCTTTAATAACTATTGCAATAGCTCTACTCGTGTCTGATACACTTGACTCAATATATTGTATAGATACTAAAATAAAATGGGTCAACGATGTTTATTTAAATAATAAAAAAATATCTGGAATCTTATCTGAAGCTAAGTATAATATGGAATTAAAGACTTATGATTATTTTATTATTGGAATAGGCATCAATGCTAACAATGAGGCGCTTCCAGATGAAATAAAAAATTTAGCTTCCTCTTTATTTATTGAAACATCTATGAAGAAAAACAAAAATTTTATAATAGCTATGATAGCTAATAATTTTTATAAGTACTTAAAACAAACTGAATCTAATAGAGATTTTTTAATAAAATCATATAAAAATAAAATGCTATACTTAGGAAAAGAAATTGAAGTAATAAATCAGTCTAAATCTTACTCAGCAAAGCTTATAGGCATTAGTGATAAAGGAGAGCTTGAAGTTATAGATAAATCCGGTAATATTAAATATTTAAATTCAGGAGAAATAAGAATTAAAAAGTTGGAGGATTAAATCATACGATGAATAGGCAAAAAACTAATATCAATACTAAATATCTTACTTTGATTCCACTTTTTACAGTTCTTACAGCTATAGGAGCTTTTATAAGGATACCCTTAGGTCTAATTCCCTTGTCATTTCAAGTTATATTTGTATTACTTTCAAGTATTTTACTAGGTAAATATGCCTACCTTTCTCAACTACTATACTTATTTTTAGGTTTAATAGGTCTTCCTATATTTACTAGCGGAGGTGGAGGACTTTATCTACTTTCCCCTACTTTCGGTTATATTATTGGATTTATATCCTCATCTTTTATTATAGGTAATTTAATTGAAATAAATAATATATATGATAAAAAACGACTCTTTTTACTTTCACTTCTAGGCGTTTTAATAATACATATTTTTGGCGTATCTTATCTTTTTATTTTAAAAAACTTTTTAGTCAAAGAATCATCTCTTTCTCTTTTAAATGCAATAAAATTTGGTTCTTTAGTCTTTCTAGTTTCTGATATATTTTGGTGCTTTATTGCATCAAATGTTGGATATAGGCTTATAAAAATATTAAATTTACATAAAAGCTAAGTTAATGTATAGAGCTTTATATTCATAACAAAAGAGAGTTAGACCAACAAATTACTGGTCTAACTCTCTTTTTATCTTTAATTAATTATTTTCTAACTAACTGAATAAATTTATAAATATTCCTGCTGTTATGGCTGAACCTATAACGCCGGCGACATTAGGTCCCATTGCATGCATCAATAAGAAATTTGAAGGATCTTCCTTTTGACCTTCTTTTTGCACTACCCTTGCTGCCATAGGTACTGCAGATACACCTGCTGCTCCTATCATAGGATTTATTTCACCTTTGGTTAACTTACTCATAAGTTTACCAAAAAGTACTCCACTTGCAGTTCCAAATGCAAACGCAATTAAACCAAGTGCTAGTATTCCAAGAGTTTTAGGATCTAAAAATGTTACTGCATCAGCCTTTGCTCCAACTGTAATACCTATTAAAATTGTCACAATATACATAAGTGAGTTACTTGCTGTTTCTACAAGCTTTGGAACAACACCTGACTCTTTTATAAGATTTCCAAACATAAGCATTCCAATAAGAGGTGCTGATGCTGGTACAAATAAAATAACTACCACAGTAACTAAAATAGGAAATAATATTCTTTCCATTTTGCTTACTGGCCTTAATTGTTTCATTTTTATTTGTCTTTCTTTTTTAGTAGTAAGTAACCTTATAATTGGAGGTTGTATCACAGGAACTAAGGCCATATAGGAATATGCTGCAAGAGCAATAGGTCCAAGAAGTTCTGGTGATAATAAACTAGTTAAGTGAATAGCAGTTGGACCATCAGCTCCACCTATTATTGCCACAGATGCAGCTTGTAATACATTAAATCCAAGAAGTAATGCTCCAAGAAAGGCTACAAATATACCTATTTGAGCTGCTGCTCCAAGTAATAAACTTTTTGGATTAGCAATAAGTGGTGAAAAATCTGTGCTTGCTCCGACCCCTAAAAATATAAGTGGTGGATATATTCCATATTCTATTCCCTTATAAAGTAAGTCTAAAAGTCCACCTTTTTCCATAAGATTACCTAAAGGCAAATTAACAAGAAGCATACCAAAAGCTATAGGTATAAGAAGATATGGTTCATACTTTTTATAGATAGCCAGATATATAAAAAGCACTGATATAATTATCATTAATATTTGGCCAAATTTTATCGATGCAAATCCACTAGATAGTAGAAAACTTTTTAACATTTCTAACATTTAATCACCTACTTAACACAGTCATTAAACGTGTCCCATTATCTACTGTTTCTCCATTTTTAACTAATATTTCTTCAATTACACCATCAAAAGGTGATACTATCTCATTTTCTAATTTCATTGCCTCTAGTACTGCTATTAATTGACCCTTAACAACATTTTCTCCTTCATCTACTTCGACAGATAAAAGTGTGCCTTGCATTGGTGCATCAATTTCTTCTACGTTAGAATTATTACTCTTTGTCTCTGATTTTTCTGTATCTTTAGGTGAAGTTTTAGCATTTTCTAGAACTTCCTCAACTTCCACTAAATATTCTTTACCATTAACTTTTATTTTATAAGTTTTCATAAATTCACTCCTATTTAATTCGTTTTATTGATTTTATTTTGACATCTCCAGCAAAATCTTCTTTTGCAACTATTGACGCCATTAGCATTGCTACCATCTCGTCTTCATCATTTGATTTATTTATAGCCATGCTTTTTTTAGTTTTTTCTACTATTTTATCTTTCGGCAAATATTTGAAAAAACTAATTATAAAAAGTAATACTATTAAAATAAGAAAAACTATTAATATTGATGGTATAGTTATTTTAAGTCCATCTAAAAAAGTAAAATTAGTTAAATTTATATCCATATCTACTACCTTTCAACAATCATTTCAAACTCAATAATCTCATTATCTTTATTTGATTTACTACTTCCTTCACTCTCTTCAGTTCTACTTTCTACTTTGTCTTTTCTCAGTATTGCATTTTGAGGAAATAAAATGTAGGAAAGAACTTCTTCTTCTAGAGCTTTTCTATTTATTTTAGCTTCTAGTTCTTTTTCTTTTACTTTAAACTCTAAAGGTAAATCTTCTATTGGTGTTTTCGCTTTAACTATCTCGTCTCCAAGAATAATCTTAACAATCTCTTCATCAATCGGTGCTGGCGATTTTCCATAATAACCTCTTACATAATTCTTTATTTCATTAGGGATCATCTTATATCTCTCACCTTGAAGTACATTTAGAACAGACTGTGTTCCTACCATTTGCGAAAGTGGTGTAACAAGAGGTGGATAACCCAAGTCTTTTCTAACTTTTGGAATTTCTCTCAAAACATCTGTTAATTTATCATAAGCTCCTTGATCATCTAGCTGACTCATCAAGTTTGAAAGCATACCTCCTGGAACTTGATAAGAAAGTATTTTAGGGTTAACTATAAGAGCCCTTGCTTTATAATCTCCTCTTTCAATATACTTTTCAGCTATATCTTTAGAAATTTCATATGCTTTACTTATCGATTCTTTATCATATTCTACTTCTCTACCTAAATCCTCTGCTGTCTTTAATATAGTTTCAGTAGCTATATGGCTTGTTCCACCTGAGAAAGGCGAAATAACTGTATCGATAATATCTGCTCCTGCTTCCATAGCTCTTAGCATAACTAAATGAGTTAACCCAGCTGTAGTATGGCTATGTACACAAATTGGAATATCTATATTTTCTTTTAGTGCTTTTA
>JAAZDF010000114.1 GCA_012512905.1 Clostridium sp. | reverse complement strand
CCAAATATTTATTTCATTTACAATTTGTCTTAATCATTTTTCTACTATATATAACTATATCACTTATTCAGATTTTTTTTACTTATATTTGAAAAAAACCTTGAATTTTATTTTTTTGAATAAAAATTTTATTCTTTATTAAATTCTAACTATAGGTCGAAGGTTCCACTATTTTTATAATAGGTTATATACTATAATAGGATTTAAATGCTAAAAAGGAAAAATAATATGAATAATATAGATAATAAAAGTTTAATAACACTTGCTTCCTATGCTGGTCAAATAATACTAGAAAATGGCGGCGAAACTTACAGGGTTGAGGAAACAATTAAAAGAATGCTTTTTTCTTATGGAATAATAAATGCAGAAAGCTTTGCAACTCCAACGGTTATAATCGTATCAATCATCGATGATACTGGTGAGATTATATCCCTTACTAAAAGAGTTTCAAGAAGTACAGTGGACCTTGAAAAAATAACTCTTGTAAATAATCTTTCTAGAAAACTTGAAGAAAATCCGCTTCAGCTAAGCCTTCTTAAAAAAGAACTTGATCTTATAGAGGAAAAAACTCCTTATAAAACTTCAACTCAGCTATTAATGGCAGCTTTATTGACTAGCTCTTTTACTTTACTTCTTGGAGGAAATTCTAGAGATGCTATTTTGTCCTTTATAATAGGACCTGGACTTTTATTTATCCAGTTATTATTTAAAAAATATAATTTAAATGCAATTTTCACAAATATAATAGGAGGATCCTACGCAGCGTTAATTGTTCTAATGCTCACAAAACTAAGTTTTTTCAACACAAGAAATATAGACTTAATAATTGTTGGTTCTGTTATGGTGCTGGTTCCAGGCATAGCTTTTACAAATGCCATGAGAGATACACTGATGGGTGATTATTTATCTGGAAGCTCAAGAGCTGTAGAGGCACTTCTTACAGCAGTTGGTATAGCTGTGGGAGTAGGAAGTGTTTTCTTTTTTTCTGGTCTATGGAGGTAAACGTGTTTAAAACTTTTATTTATGCTTATATTGCATCTTTTAGTTTCTCTATTATATTTAATGTGGATAAAAAGACATCTTACCTAGCAGCTTTTGGAGGAGCTCTTGGCTGGCTTTGTTTTTCTGCTTCGTTAAATACATTTAATCTTTATGGCCTATCATATTTTTTAGCAGCTGTTGTAATTTCTTTTTATGCAGAAATAATGGCTAGAATAAAAAAAATGCCTGTTACAGCATTTTTAACGACTGCCTTAATTCCTTTAGTTCCAGGTGGAGAGCTATATGAAACTATGCTTAGCTTTATAAAAAAAGATCATTTAGGTGCTTTAGATGGATTTGTAAGCGCTATAATGGCAACAGGAGCTCTAGCTCTGGGGATAATTGTTGTATCAACTATTATAAAAAGTTATTTTCTAATTCAGGGGAGAGTAAAACCTATCAGTTAAAAAGTGATAGCTAGAAAATAAAATTTATAAATGTTTTTATCAACTCCTATATATATACTTTTGTATAAGGAAATACTAATTTTCCATTTTTTAGGCTTATTTAACTTTTATAGTTTATTATATTTTCTAAGAGCAATTTTAATATCTTTTATAGAATAAGTTACTTTATTTAGGGGGATAATATGAAAAATGTAAATACAATACTATTTGATTTAGATGGAACTCTTTTATCTATAGATATGAAAGATTTTGAGAACTATTTTGTAAATTCTCTTTTAAAAGCTTTCGAAGGATTTAAAGATACAAAGTTTGTTAAAACAATTCTTGAAAAACCTATCAAAAACACAATCAAAAATGACGGAAGCCAAACCAATAAAAATGTCTTTTTAGATTCCTTTAAAGATATTTTATCTAAAGATGAATACATAGAAGTAAGCTCAAGATTTAATAATTTTTATAAAAATGAATATCATTCTATGGAAAAAGCAGTAAAAACAGAAGATACAATACCAAAATCAATTGATATACTTAAAGAAAAAGGATATGAGCTTGTTATAGCAACAAATCCTCTCTTTCCTTTTGAAGCAGTAAAGGCAAGGGTCGAATGGGCTAATTTAGATATCGATGATTTTAAATTTGTTACCAGTATAGAAACTAGCTCTTTTGCTAAACCCAATATAAATTACTATAAAGAAATATTAGATGAAATAAAAAAAGATCCTGATGAATGTTTTATGGTAGGAAATGATGTTTTAGAAGACCTTGTTATTCGAGAACTTGGAATTAAAACCTTTTTAATCAATAATCATATATTAAATAGACATAATCTAGATTACATATCTGATTTTGAAGGAGATTATAATGATTATTTAAAATTCGTAAAATCCCTTCCTGATATAAAATAATAAATACAAAAAAGCCAGACTCTTATAGAATCTGGCTTTTCTTATATTTATATTTTTATGGGGGGAAATATTTTATATTATTTTATTAGCTTTATTGAATACTCTACTATCTTGAAAAAAGATTTATTAACCATAGTAGAATCAAAGCTCCGACTATTGAAACTAAAAAGCTCCAAAGATTAAGTCCTGTAGCTGGTCCTAAATTTAGTAGTCCTGCTACCCAGCCTCCAATAAATGCTCCTATAATTCCTACTACTATATTTGCAATTAATCCCATTCCAGCATTTTTTCCGGCAATCATACTTGCAATCCATCCTGAAATTCCACCTAAAACTAACCATATAATTAAATTACTTACTTCTGGCATAAAATTCCTCCTTTAGAAATTATATTATTTTATTTATTTTTTATTTATTTGTTTCTTGATTAATTACATAATATTATCTTAATGAGGAGTGGTCAATAGTTTAGGGTGAATGATAACACTTAGTTCTTGAATTATTATTTAATTATGATTTCTATATACTTTTTATTCATATACTTAATAACTTTTTAATTTAATTTGGAATTAAAATTCCAGCAAAAAAAAGAAGGAAATTAATAATCCTTCTTTTTTTACTCTGATACTTATATATTTATAAACAAATTTTACTCTTTTACTTATGAATATTTATAAATTCTTTACCATTTCTAAAATAATCTATTCCTGATAATATTGTAAAAAATGTAGCTACATACATAATAACTATAGGAACCATACTAAAGAAAGATCCTAAGGCTGGGATGCTTTTAAATAATTCCATAAGATATGTTTCATTTAAAGAAATAAGTTCAATAAGAAGTCCTACAACAGCAACCATTTGAGTTGTAGTTTTGACTTTTCCCCATACACTAGCGGCAATTACTGTACCTTCGTTTGCAGCCAGAGTTCTAAGCCCTGATACAGCAAACTCTCTTGCAATAATAATAACAGCTATCCATCCACCTATTAAGTTATATTCGACAAGAGCAATTAAAGCCGCTGTTACAAGTAGTTTGTCCGCAAGAGGGTCCATAAATTTCCCGAAATCAGTTATAATGTTTTGACTCCTAGCAATTCGTCCATCCAAGTGGTCAGTAAGGGCAGCTACTAAAAATATAACTGTAGCTATTGTAAAATTATAAGGAATAGCCTCTATTGATATAAATAAAAGGAAAAAAGGGACCAGAGTTATTCTAAAAATAGTTAGTTTGTTTGGTAAGTTCATTTTATATGCTCCATTTCAAATTATTTTAGTTTTCTTTATTGTCGTAGTAGTCATGTTTAGAAATTAAAACATCTCTTGCTTTTGTACCGTCTCTTTCAGATATAATACCTCTATTTTCAAGGTCATCCATAATTCTTGCAGCTCTATTATAACCTACTCTAAGTCTTCTTTGGAGTAAGGATGTAGATGCCTCGTCGTTTTCAAAAACAATTCTAAGGGCATCTTCAAAAAGTTCATCTGTTTCATCATCTAAGCCCATTATATCATTTTCTTTTTCAATATGTTCTATTATATCATTATCATAAGATATTTCCTTTTTAGAAACTTTTATTCTTTTTACTATTGCTTCAACTTCTTCTTCAGATATAAAGGATCCTTGGATTCTTTTTGGTTTTGCAGCTCCTACTGGATAATAAAGCATATCACCTTTACCAAGAAGCTTTTCTGCTCCACCTGAATCTAAAATTGTTCTTGAATCAATAGCACTTGAAACTGCAAAAGATATCCTAGATGGTATGTTTGCTTTTATAACACCTGTGATTACATCTACTGAAGGCCTTTGAGTTGCTATTACAAGGTGAATTCCCGCCGCTCTAGCCATTTGTGCAAGTCTTGCAATGTAATCTTCCACTTCACTTGCAGAGACCATCATAAGGTCAGCAAGCTCGTCTACAATGATAACAATATAAGGAAGTTTTTCAATATCTGCTTTTCTTTTTGAAAGATCATTAAATCCTTCTATATTTCGAACTCCTTTTTCTGCAAAAGATTCATATCTTCGTATCATTTCTTTCACAGCCCAGTTTAAAGCTCCTGCTGCTTTTTTAGGATCTGTTACAACAGGAACAAGTAGATGAGGTATGCCATTATAGATATTAAGTTCAACTACTTTAGGGTCAATCATAAGTAGCTTAACATCTTCAGGATCATATTTAAAAAGTATTGATATGATTATAGAATTTATGCATACACTTTTACCCGAGCCCGTAGCTCCTGCAATAAGCATGTGAGGCATTTTTGACAGGTCTCCTACAACAGGATTTCCTGAAATATCTTTTCCTAAAGCAACTGATATTTTACTAGTGCTTTTTTGAAATAATTTATCTTCAATGACTTCTCTAAGGTATACAGCAGATGTTTCTTTATTTGGTATTTCAATTCCAACAGCGGCTTTACCTGGTATAGGAGCTTCTATCCTAACGCCACTTGCTGCAAGGGCAAGGGCTATATCATCAGACAGACTAACTATTCGTGAAACTTTTACACCAGAGTCTGGCTGAAGCTCATAGCGAGTTACAGTTGGACCTTTTGATACATTATTAACTTTTGCACCTACTCCAAAGCTACTAAGGGTATCTTCAAGGATTTTAGCATTTTTAATAATTTCTTCCCTATCTTCCTCTTCAAGCATTCCTTTAATATTTCTCTTTAAAAGAGCAATCTCAGGAAATTCATACTCATCCGGGGAAGATTTACTATCTTCTTCTGCTGTTTTCTCTTTATCTAATAGCTTATTTTCATTATTAGCCTTTATATCTTCAGATTTTTTCTTTTCAAAATCCTTAACCTCTTTGGAATTTTTCAAATAAACTTCTTCTGATACCTTATCTAAAATTTCTTTTTCATTTAAAAACTGGTCTTCTTTATTTTTTCCCTCATCGACTTCATGATTGATCGTTAGAAAAGGAGATTTATTTTTATCTGCAATATGTGATTTTATAGAGATATCTCTAGCATTGTTTTTTTCATCTAAAGTTTCTCCCTCATTCATCACCTCAAGCATCTTGAGTTTTTTTGCAATTATTTCATCTTCACTAAGTTTGTCTTCCACTAGTTTATTGTTTTTTTCATTATTTTTGTTTTCTTTTATGTTATTATATTTTTTCTTAAAGCTTTTTCCTAAATCATAAAGACTAGTATTAAAAACTAAAATAATTGAAATTGTATATAAAACAAAAGATAATATATACGTTCCTACTATACCAATAAGCTTGAAAATTGGAATTGAAATTAAAAGTCCAAATATACCGCCATGATTAATATCATTTAAATCTATAAGGTTTTTAAGCGAAACCATAATTCCATTCTCATAAACTATATCTATTCTATTTACTGATAATATTAAAGATGTTGTAAGTACTGCTATTAACAGTCCATAAATAGTTTTATTAGAAAATATATCTGGTTTTCTAAGAATTAATGATATACCGATAATTATAAAAAATACTGGTATAGAATACCCAAGTATTCCGAGTATAGAAAACATAATACTTTTAACACTATTCCCTATTATTCCAACATCAATAGATATCATTGATATTAATGTAAAAATACCAAGTCCCAAAAATAAAAGACCTATAATTTCAGTATAAAATAGTTTAGTGGTCTCTTTTCTTTTCTTTACTGAAGATTTTCTTTTAGTTTTTCTTCCAGTAGATTTATTAGTCTTTCTTTTTTTATTAGTTTTAAGTCTTGAAGTAGACTTTGTTTTACTAGATTTTTTCAAGAGAAATACCTCCAATAGTTTTATTTAACTTACTTCATTTTATCATAACAAAAAGAATATTAAAAAAATCACCCTGATATTAGCTAATTTTTTTCATTTAGACTAATTAAAGGCTTATTATATCTAATTTACTGTGCAGTCATCTTGTTTAATATCAATTTCTATTGTTATGTGCTCCATATTAAAATTTTTAACTACGCTTTTAGCTTCTTTTTTTATTTTTGTTATATCTTCTAAGCTTACTGATTTATCAACTTCTAGATGGGTAGTTAAAACATGGTGCTTATTATCAAGTGACCAAATATGAGTGTGATGAGTACCTATTACTTTCTCTATTTTTTTAAACCTATTTACAATTTCATTTATATCAATATCTTCAGGTACAGCTTGAAGAAAAAGTGAAATTGTCTTTTTAAAATTTATAAATACATTATAAAGTATATATAGTGCTATAGCTATTGAAAGTAGTGGATCAAGTATTGGAATTTCTATAAAATGCATTATAATACCAGCTACTAATACGGCGGCCCAGCCTAAGACATCTTCTAATAAATGCCAGCTAACAACTTTCTCATTTAAAGAAGCCCCTTCTTTTGTCTTAAAAGCACCTATTCCATTTACAATTATTCCAACTACTGCAAACCCTATCATCCCTTTTGCGTTAGTTTCTTCCGGAGAGAAAAGTCTTGGAACTGCATTATAAAATATTATAAAAGATCCTATAATAAGAACTGTTGTGTTTATAAGCGCCGATAATAAAGAAAATCTTTTATAACCATAGCTATACTTCTCATCTTCTTCTTTTTCAGAGTAATAGCCTAAAAACCAAGCTAAACCTAAGGAAAGAGTATCACCAAGATCGTGTATGGCATCAGAAATAATAGCTATACTATTAATCCAGATTCCGCCAATAACTTCTATAATAGTAAAACTAAGATTTAAGAAAAATGCTAGTTTTATATTTGATACTTCACTGCTCTTATTTTTATTGCCAAGATTATGATCTTTACTCATTTTTTCCTCCTTTGATAAGCTTTACACCTTAAATATATCATATTAAACTATAGTAAAAAACTACCAGCATTTATTCTCTGGTAGTTTCTTATCTATTATTAATCTTTAACTTAATTTATTCTTTTAAAACTTTTGAATATTTAAGTTTTCTCTTCCAACTTCGTCTGCTTCTTTTGTGGCATCTTTTCTAGATAAATTAATTCTGCCTTGATTATCAATCTCAAGAACTTTCACTAAAATCTCATCGCCTTCAGAAACAACATCTTCTACATTTTCAACTCTTCCTTCTTCAAGTTTTGATATATGTACAAGCCCATCTTTTCCAGGAAGAATTTCAACAAAACATCCAAAAGGCATTATCTTTTTAACTGTTCCAAGATAAATTTCACCTTTTTTAACATCTTTTGTTATTCCTTCAATAGTTTTCAGAGCTGCATTTACCATATTAATATCTTCACCAGCTACAAAAACTTTTCCAGTATCGTCAATGTCTATCTTAACTCCAGTTTCATCAATTATTTTATTAATTGTTTTTCCACCAGCGCCGATAACATCTCTTATTTTATCTGGGTCTATATTAATTGTATAGATTTTTGGAGCGTAAAGAGATACTTCATCTCTTGGACCATCAATAGCAGCCTTCATAACATCTAGCATTTGAAGTCTTGCTTTTCTTGCACCATTTATAGATTCTTCAACTACAGTCTTTGAAAAACCTTTTATTTTTGTATCTACCTGAATAGATGTTATTCCTTTTTCTGTACCTGCTACTTTAAAATCCATATCTCCAAAGAAATCTTCTATTCCTTGGATATCAGTAACAACTTTTTCAACAGATAAATCATCATTTGTGAAAAGTCCCATAGCTACACCTGCAGCAGGTCTTTTTAGTGGAACACCTGCATCTAAAAGCGCAAGTGTTGAAGCGCAGACAGCAGCTTGTGATGTTGATCCGTTTGATGATAAGATCTCTGATACCACTCTTATAGCATAAGGAAACTCTTCTTCACTAGGTATTAAAGGAAGTAATGCTTTTTCAGCTAAAGCACCGTGACCTATCTCTCTTCTACCAGGCCCTCTCATTGGTCCTGTTTCTCCAACAGAATATGATGGGAAATTGTAATGGTGCATATATCTTTTAGTTTCTTCTTCTGATATTCCATCAAGTTTTTGTATTTCACTTATAGCTCCTAGAGTTGTAACTCCTAAAACTTGAGTTTGTCCTCTTGTAAATATTCCAGAACCATGAGTTCTTGGAAGTATTGAAACACTTGACTCTAAATGTCTTGTTTCATCAAATGCTCTACCATCTATTCTTTTGTTTTCAAGTAAAACCATATCTCTAAGCGAATTTTTTTGAGCTTCATAAACAACTTCATTTATTTCTTTTAAACTATCTTCATACTCTTCTGAGAACTCTTCAGCTACTTTTTCTTTGATTTCATTTATTTTATCGTTTCTTTCATCTTTATCTAATATTTGCATAGCATCTTTGATATCATTTCCAATAAAATTTGATACCATAGATCTAATATCTTCATCTACTGTAAAGTATTCAAGTTCACGTTTTTCCTTACCATACTCTTTTACAAGTTCTTTTTGAAATTCAATGATTTGTTTACATTCATTAAATCCAAAATCAATGGCATCTATCATCACTTGCTCTGATACTTCATTTGCAGCAGCTTCAATCATCATAACCCTATCTTCTGTAGCACAAACAGTAAGGTCTAAGTCTGAAGCTTCTCTTTGCTCTGAGTTAGGATTTAAAACAAAGTCACCATCTATTAAACCCACAGAAACAGCTCCGAGTGGAGTATCGTATGGTATAGACGATAAAAGTAAAGCTGTTACAGCACCGTTTATTGCAAGAATTGATGGAGCATTATCATTTTCTACAGACATTATAGTACAAACAACTTGTACATCATTTCTAAGACCATCTGGAAATAGAGGCCTTATTGTTCTATCTACAGCTCTACCATTCAAAATAGAGTCTTCAGAAGGTCTACCTTCTCTTTTAATAAATCCTCCTGGTATTTTACCAACAGAATATAATCTTTCTTCATAATCTACTGATAACGGGAAAAAATCCATTCCCTTTCTTGGAGAATTTGACGCGTTGGTATTGACCATAATAACTGTATCACCGTAGTTTACAAATATAGCTGCGTCTGATAAAAATCCTGTATCACCAAACTCAACTCCAAAATTTCTGCCAGCTAAAGTTATTTCTTTGTTTATTTTCATATTATCTCTCCTTATAACTTAAACACGTTAGAGAGTATTATCTAAATTATATTTTTTAAAAATCAAAATTTACAATTAGTAGCTTATATTTAAATATAAACTTATATAAACTTTGATTTTTAAAAAATATTAGACAAAATATTCTCTATCCCATTTAGTTAGTTTTTAAGTTAAACACTTCATCGATAAAACTTTTTTTGATAATTAAATACCTATAATTTATAAAAGCCTGCTTAAAAAGCAGGCTTAGATTTAAATATAGACTATCTTCTAATCTTAAGCTTAGCTATTAGATCTCTGTATCTTTCAATATCTTTAGCTTTTAAGTAATTAAGAAGTCCTCTTCTTTGTCCTACCATCATAAGAAGTCCTCTTCTTGAATGGTGGTCTTTTTTATGTTCTTTTAAATGTTCAGTTAAAAGATTAATTCTCGCTGTTAAAAGCGCAATCTGAACCTCAGGTGAACCAGTATCACCCTCGTGTCTAGCATGTTTTTCAATTATTTCTGTTTTGTTTAAATTATCCATTGCATTTCCTCCTCGTATTATCCCCTATGTCCAAGACAAAAGGTCGCAACCCTAAAATCTTAGTTCATGGTTCGGTAATTATTATATCATAGCAATTTTATATTTACAATAACTAACCTTTTAATCTTATCTAAATTATAAGTAAGTTACTAATCATACATAAAATCAAACATTTCCTTGTCTCTAGCATAATTTCTATCTTTATCCAGTTGATCTACTAGATCATCTAAGTTTTCAAATTTCATCTCGTCTCTTATGTACTTTAAAAAATAGAGACTTACAGTTTCACCATAAATTTCTTGATCAAAATCTAATATATAGCTTTCAATACTAATTACTTCTTCATCGCTAACTGTAGGGTTATATCCAACAGAAGAAATACTTTTATAAAGTTTTTCTCCAATTTTTATATTAGTATAATAAACTCCTCTTTTAGGAAGTACATATTTATCATTGTAGCTCATATTTGCAGTTGGGAAGCCTATTTTACGGCCAAGTTTTTTACCATCTATTATAGTTCCTCTTAGCATGAAAGGTTCAAATAAAAGATCATTTGCTTGCTCTATATGCCCTTTGGATATTAAATTTCTTATTCTTGTTGAGCTTATTACATTATCTTTGCTAAGCTCAGGATCAATAACAAATACATCAAAACCATACTTTTCAGATAGCTTTTTGAGCATTTTGACATCACCTTTATTTTGGTTGCCAAATTTAAAGTTGAAGCCAACTACAAAACCTTTTGCATTATATTCTTCTAATAAAAGTTTTATAAAGTCTTCTGCTTCTATCTCCATATAACTTTCAGTAAAGGATACGAATACTGCCATATCAACATCTTTACTTTCAAGTAAATGAATTTTTTGTTTTGTATCCATGATTAGCTTTGGAGCAATCTCTGGTATTGCAACTGTCAAAGGATGATTTTTAAAAGTATACACACAGCTTTTATAGCCAGCAGCTAAAGATTCATCAACTACTTTGTTTATTAAAGCCATATGACCTTTATGAAGTCCATCAAAGCTACCAAGAGCTATATATGTACCTTCTTTAAAATTTTTATCGGTAATTTTTTCATTTACAATTATCATTTAAAACCTCACATCAGATTGATTTTAAGAAATAAGGAATTCTCATCTCTAATACTTAGACCTAAGAAATCTCCTTTACTATTATATGTTCTATATTTCCCAAGAGAGATATTGTCAACTAAAGACCTATCTCTTATCTTGACTCCATTAATTAAAAACTTAGAAAATTTATCTGGTATAACAAACTTTTCATATTCTTCTAGAACTATATCCATAGCTATTATATACTTTTTAGGATCTTTTTCAAATTCTTCTATCTTAACAGAATCTTTTATGTTATAAAAGCCTGTTTCTTCTCTTACAAGATCTGTCATTATGGCTCCTGTCCCTAGGTTTTCACCCAAGTCATCAATTATGCTTCTAACATAGGTGCCTTTTGAAACCTTCATTAAAATTTGACCTTCTCCATTTTTATAGTTTACAAGCTCTATGTCATAAACATTTATAGGTCTTTTCTCTCTTTCGATTTCTATGCCTTGTCTTGCAAGAGTATAGAGCCTAACTCCATCTTTTCTAAGTGCAGAGTACATTGGAGGAAGCTGCATTGACTCTCCTTTAAATTTTAAAACTTCTTTTTCCACTTTCTCTTGTTCTGGAATTGCTTTAAATGTCTCTGTAAGTGTTCCTGAAGAATCTAAAGTATCTGAAGTATAGCCAAGCTTAAAAGATGCCTTGTAAATTTTATGACCTTCCATTATATAAGGAACCAGTTTTGTTGCCCTTCCAATGCAAATAGGTAAAACTCCCTCTGCATCTGGATCCAAGGTACCTGTATGTCCTACTTTTTTCATTTTTAAAATCTTTTTAATTCTAGTTACTGATTTAAAAGATGTTTCTCCTTTTTCCTTATATAAATTTATTACTCCGTTCAAGATTTTTTTATCCTTTCAATTGCTTCTAAAATCATCCTTTTGGAATCAGAAAGAGAGTGGTCTTTGATAAAACACCCTGCGGCTCTAGCATGTCCTCCGCCTCCAAATTCAGCGCATAATTCACTAGCATTTATATAATTTTTTGTTCTTACACTAACTTTATATCCATCGCTTGTTTCTTTAAAAAGAACAGCTACTTCAGATTCTTTAGGCATAAGGCCATAGTTCACTATAAATCCTAAATCACTATTAATAGGATCTGTAAGGGACATATCATCGTGACTTAAACTTAAAATATTAGTTTCTCCATCGTTAAATGAACTCATTGAACTAAGAGCTATTCCTAGTACCTTAAGTTCATAAAAAGATTTTGTTCCAAATAAATCTCTGTGTATTTTTGAAAAGTCTATCCCTGTTTTTAAAATTTCAGAAACAATTAAATGGGTTTCAGGACTAGTAGAAGGAAATCTAAAAGAACCAGAATCAGATGCTATTCCTGTATATAGGGCATCCGCCATATCTTTTGATATGTCTACTTTTAATTTTCTCAAAAATTTATATACTATCTCTGACGCTGAGGCTGCATGTCCATCTACAAAGTTTAAATCCCCATACATGTCATTCGATATATGATGGTCTATATTTATCAAAAATATTCCCTTTATTTTTTCTAAGTCAACAGAAAGTCTATCAAGGTTTGCTGTATCTACAGCAATCAAAATATCTAAATCATCTTTAAATTGAAGATTCTGATTATACTCTTCGTAAAGACTCAAAAAATCAAAATCAGATGGTACTTGATCTTTAGATAAAATTGTTACATCTTTACCAAGACTTCTCAGCCCCTCTGCAAAAGAAATAACACTACCCACAGCATCACCATCAGGTGACACGTGAGCAGCTATTCCAATTTTATTAGAATTTTTAATTTTATTTATTATTTTATTCATAAGCAAATCCTATTCATCAGTGTTTTCATTTTTAATTTTTCTAAGAATACTATCAATATGCATACCTTTATCTATAGTATCATCTACTTTAAATAATAGCTCTGGCATATGTCTTAGCTTTATTCTTTGAGATACTGCATGTCTTATATATCCTGAAGAGTTTTTAAGGGCCGAGAGAGTTTCTTCTTTCTCTTCTTCAGTTCCAAATATACTTACAAATACTTTTGCAAGCTGAAGATCTGGTGATGTTTCTACATCAGTTACAGAAACCATTGCTGTAAGCCTTGGATCTTTAACATCATTCATAATAATACTTGAAATTTCCTTTTTCATCTCTTCACTAATTCTACCAATACGATATTTAGCCATAAATAACACCTCACGTTTTACTAACTAAAGTTCTTTTCTTACTATTTTTTCCATAACAAAAGCTTCTATTACATCTCCTGTTTTTATATCATTAAAATTCTCTATTGAAAGTCCACACTCATATCCAGCATTAACTTCACGGGCATCATCTTTAAATCTCTTAAGAGAAGCAAGATTTCCTTCGTGAATTATAATACTGTTTCTAAGTATTCTAATTTCTGAATTTCTAGTTATTTTACCAGATAGGACATAGCATCCTGCTATTGTTCCAACTGCAGAAACTTTATAAGTTTCTCTAACTTCAACTCTTCCTTGTATAACTTCTTTAATTTCAGGTTCAAGCATTCCTATCATAGCTGACTTAATATCATCAATTGCATGATAAATAACTCTGTATGTCTTTACGTCAACTTCTTCTTTTTCAGCTAAAAGTTGTGCATTATTATCAGGTCTTACATTAAATCCTATAACTACAGCGTTACTTGCTGTGGCTAGACTTATGTCAGTTTCTGTTATAGCTCCAACTCCGCCATGAATAACTCTTACCTTTACCTCATCTGTCGATAAGTTTTCAAGGGATACTTTTAGAGCCTCTATTGAGCCCTGTACATCTGCTTTAACTATTATAGGAAGTTCTCTTACAGTTCCTTTTTGTATCTGACTATAAAAGTCTTCAAGTGAAACACGAACTCTGCTAAGAGCTAGTTCCTTTTCTTCTTGTTTTATTTCATTAGCAATGTTTCTAGCAGTTTTCTCGTCTACTGTTTCAGTAAATTTATCTCCAGCTTCTGGAACTTCTGAAAGTCCAAGAACTTCAACAGGAATAGATGGTCCTGCTGTTTTAATAGTTTTACCCTTGTCATCAAACATAGCTCTTATTCTTCCATAAGTTGATCCAACTTGGATTGAGTCCCCTATATTTAATGTTCCTTTTTGAACTAGAAGTGTAGCTACAGGTCCTCTTCCTTTATCAAGTTCAGATTCTATTACTGTTCCTTGAGATCTTCTATTAGGATCTGCTTTTAACTCTTCTATTTCAGCTGTTAATACAACCATTTCAAGCAAGCTATCTATACCAGTTCTTTCTATTGCAGAAACTGGAACGCAAATAGTGTCTCCACCCCATTCCTCAGCAAGAAGTCCGTACTCTGTTAGCTCCTGCATAACACGTTCTATATTTGCCGCAGGCTTGTCTACTTTATTTATTGCAACTACAATTGGAACCCCTGCTGCCTTACAATGACTAATTGCTTCTCTTGTTTGAGGCATTATTCCGTCATCTGCTGCTACAACAAGAATTACAACGTCTGTTATTTGAGCTCCACGTGATCTCATAGCTGTGAAAGCTTCGTGACCTGGAGTATCAAGGAAGGTAACCTTTTCTCCGTTAATTTCAACTGTATAAGCTCCTATATGCTGAGTAATTCCACCAGCTTCACTTTCAGTTACTTTTTCTTCTCTAATTGCATCTAATAGAGAAGTTTTACCATGATCAACGTGACCCATAACCGTTACAATTGGAGGTCTTTTTACAAGATTAACATCAAGTTCATCTTCTAATTTGTTTTCATCTAGGCCTGCTTCTTTATCTGCTTCTTTCACAATTTCTACTTCAAGCTTATCGGCAGCTTTTTTAGCAGCCTCGAAATTAATCTCCTGATTAATTCCAGCCATTATTCCACTAAACATTAATGCTTTTATTACTTCCGAAGAAGGTTTATTAATCTTGTCTGCAAACTCTTTTACTGATATAAATTTTCCTATTTCTATAACTTTATCCTCTTTGTCTTTTAAAGACTCTTTCTTAGTTTTTTTTGGTTTCTCTTCTTTTTCAACTTTTTCTTTAGCTTTTTTAACAGGCTCTTTTTTCTCTTCTTTTTTCTTTGGGGCTTTTGTCTTTTTCTTTTCTTTAACTTTTTTTGGTTCGTCTTCTTCTAAATCTTCATCCCCATCATCTTTTACTTTGAGTAGTTCCTTTATTAAATTAGCATCCTCTTCATCAACAACATTCATATGACTTTTAACTTCTATATCAAATTCTTTTTCTAGAAGAGTCATTAACTCTTTATTTGATATACCAAGTTCTTTTGAAAGTTCATAAATTCTTACTTTTGCCAACTAGGACCACCTCCATATATTATTTCTTACTATCAGTATCATAGATTGATATCAAGTTTCTTGACATCCTTCTATTTTTTATTCCAACTACTTTTATACTATCATATCCAAGACTAGTTCCAAGAATCTCTTCTTTAAAATCGTGGATAATTCGAGTATTATATTTTAATGCATAATTATTAAATTTTTTCAAAGTATTATCAGACGCATCGAGACTCACTATTACAAGAGAAAGTTCATTTCTCTTAATTGCTTCTTCGCATTTGTTATATCCAACTTCTAAATTACCAGACTTTCTAACTATTCCAAGAAATGATAGGAATTTATCCACCCAGCACCTCTTTTTTTAGCTCTTCATAAATATCTTCACTTATATTTTGCTTTAGACTGCTATTTAGCCTTTTAAACTTATAAGCTTTTTCAAGGCATTCTACATCCTTACAGATATAAGCACCTCTACCTGGTTTTTTTCCTGTCAAATCAATAGATATATTATTTTCTTTATCTTTTACTACTCTTATAAGGTTTCTTTTTTCCTTCATTTCCATACATCCGAGGCAAAGCCTTAGTGGTATTTTTCTCTTTTTCATAAAAACACCTCTTTTAATTTTTTTCTAAAACAAAACTACAATTTATAGTTTTTAATCTTCTTTTTCTTCTTCTGGAACTTTATATTCATAGTCTTCATCAGCTACTATTTCAGTTTCAGTTTCGTCTGTTTCTTTAAATTTATACTCATCATCATCTTTTGGCACAAGCTCAATATCTCTTTCAATATTCTGAGATTCTAAAACTTCTTCTTCTTTTAAAGTTTCCTCTTCAAGCTTGGCATCTTTAAGAGCATCTACATCCTCTATTACACCTTCAATATCGGCTTCATCTTCTAGTTTTTCAAGGTTTTCTAAATCTGAGTCAATAGCCTTTTCAACATTAGGATCTTCCTTAGCTTCTTTTTCTAGCGCATCCTGAAGTTCTTTTTCATATTGCTCTTCATTTTTTATGTCTATCTTCCATCCTGTAAGTTTAGCTGCAAGCCTAACATTTTGACCTTCTTTTCCTATTGCAAGAGAAAGTTGATTATCGTCTACAATAACTTTAGAAGATTTAGTATCTTCATCTATTATAACATTAATTACTTTTGCAGGACTTAGAGCATTTTCAATAAGTTCTGCTGGATCTTCTGACCATTTTATAATATCAATTTTTTCGTTTCCAAGTTCATTTACAATGTTTTGAACCCTTATTCCTCTTGGCCCTACACATGCTCCCATTGGCTCTACTTCTGGATCATTTGAAGACACAGCTATTTTTGTTCTTGAGCCTGCTTCTCTTGATATTGCATTAATTTCAACTATCCCATCATATATTTCAGGTACTTCCTTTTCGAAAAGTCTTTTTACAAGACCTGGGTGAGTTCTTGAAACTAATATCATTGGACCTTTAGGATTTTGTTTTACTTCTACTACATATAGGACTATTTTTTCATTAAACTCATACTCTTCTCCCATTATTTGCTCTGATGGAGGAAGTATAGTTTCAGTTTTACCAAGATCTATATATAGGTTTCCTTTATCTTTTCTTTGCATATGGCCTATTACAATGTCAAACTCTTTTTCATGGAATTCATCGTATACTATATTTCTTTCTGCTTCTCTTATTCTTTGAGTTACAATCTGTTTTGCAGACTGGGCAGCTACTCTTGCAAAATTTTCAGGAGTAACTTCTTTTTGAACCATATCTAAAAGTTCATATTTCTCATCAATTGCTTTTGCTTCTTCAAGAGATATCTCCTGGTCCTTATCATTTACCTCAGAAACTACCTGCCTTAAAGAAAAAACTTTAATCTCTCCTGTTTCTTTATTCATATCTACTCTTACATTTTCAGTTCCCGAGCTTGCATAATTTTTTCTATATGCTGCTACAAGAGCATCTTCTAGTGTATCAAATAAAAGTTCTTCACTTATTCCTTTTTCTTCTACAATAGCCTTAAGCGCTAAAATTACTTCATTATTCTTTTCTTTTTGTTTTTTTGCCACTTTCTTACCTCCTGCTTCCTTTTATATTAAAGGTTCAGCATTCATATTTCTAATATTTTCGGTTAAGATTTCAATATCTTCTTCCTTTTCTTCTACAGTTAATACAAGTTTTTCATCGTTATAAGATTTTAGCAGTCCTATTAGGCTTTTACTTCCTGCAACCGGCTTTTTTGTTCTTACTAAAACTCTTTCGTCTATAGAATTCACTCTTTGCTCTTTTGTAAAAAGCGTTCTAAATATTCCTGGAGATGAAACTTCAAGAATATATTCATCTTTTATAGGATCTTTTTCATCCAAAATACTACTCATTTTTCTGCTTACTTTTTCGCAGTCCTTAAGACCAATACCTTTTTCATTATCAATAAAAAACCTAAGATAAAAAGTCCCATGGTCTTTAACATACTCCATATGGTAAAGATCATATCCTAGAGCATTTACTTCCTTTTCAAGTTGTTTTTTTATACCTTCTAACCTATTCATTATATCACCTCATAATTAACACACAGTTAACTTTAAATTATATTTACATATTGAAAAACGCAACCAAAATAGTTGCGTTACAAAATGAAAGAGCGGCCCAGCCCACTCTCAAGTTCAAATTATAATACTCTAATAATCATATCATAACTCGTTTAATTTTACAATGCTACATAGTAAAAAATGAAATCTGGTTTGTCTCATCAAGTCCGTTTAAAGCTCCATGTTCCTCTAATGCTGCAATTACAGTTTTTGAAACTTTACATCTTTTCCTAATATCTTCTATAGATATAAATTCGTCTTTTCTCGCTTCTTCGTAAATACTTATAGCTGCATTTACTCCTACTCCTACTAGAGAACTAAGAGGAGGTCTTAATTTTCCGTCTTCTAATTTAAATGTATATGCATCTGACTTATAAAGGTCTACATTTTTAAATTCAAAGCCTCTCTTATACATTTCAAAAGCAAGTTCTAAAACTGTAATCATATTTTTTTCTTTATTAGTCGCATCATTTCCGAGTGCCCTTAGCTCTTTAAGCTTGAAGCTAACTGAATCTTCACCTTTTATAATAATCTCACCATCAAAGTCTTCGACTTTATTGGTAAAGTAAGCAGCGTAATATGCAAGAGGATAATAAACTTTATAATAAGCTATTCTTACAGCCATCATTACATAAGCTACAGCGTGTCCTTTTGGAAACATATACTTAATCTTTTTACAAGACTCTATGTACCAGCTAGGAACATCGTAGTCTTTCATAATTTTTTCCTGGTCATCTGTAAGTCCCTTACCTCTCCTAACTCCCTCCATTATAATAAAACTCGTTTTTGATGGGAGTCCTTTTTGCATAAGATAAACCATAATGTCGTCTCTTGTACTGATGCAGTTTTGAAGACTAGTATCTCCGTCTCTGATATAACTTTGAGCGTTGTTCAGCCAAACGTCAGTTCCATGAGACAGGCCTGAGATTCTTACTAGATCAGCAAAACTCTCTGGTTTTGTATCTAACAACATGCCCCTAACAAAACTTGTTCCAAACTCTGGAAGACCTAAAGATCCAAGGGGAAATCCAAGTTCCTCTTCTGAAACTCCAAGAGCATCTGTCGATGTAAATAGAGAAATAACTTTTTTATCATTAAGAGGTATTTCCATAGGGTTATGTCCCGTTAAATCCTCAAGCATCCTAAGGGTTGTCGGATCATCATGTCCCAAAATATCAAGTTTTAAAAGTCTTCCTTCAAGGGACCTATAATCAAAATGAGTTGTCGTAACATCTGTTGTTTGATCATTTGCCGGTCTTTGTATTGGCGAAAAATTATGAATATCATTATCACTTGGAACAACTATAATTCCTCCAGGATGCTGACCTGTAGTTCTTTTAACTCCTGTTATTCCCATGATATGTCTTTCAATCTCTGCACTTGGCAAATATGTTTCTCTTTCATCAAAATATTTTTTTACAAAAGCATAGGCAGTTTTATTTGCTACAGTACCTATAGTACCTGCTTTAAAAACATAGCCCTCGCCAAAAAGCTCCTCTGTGTACTTATGGACAGTGGCTTGGTATTCACCTGAGAAATTAAGGTCTATATCTGGTTCTTTGTCTCCCTCAAAACCTAAAAATGTTTCAAAAGGAATATCATGGCCATCCCTCTCAAAATAAACATCACACCTACTGCATTTTTTCTCTGGAAGATCTGCTCCACTACTTATCGAGCCATCAAGTATAAACTCTGACTCTTTACATTTTGGGCATCTGTAGTGAGGTGGAAGACCATTTACTTCAGTAATCCCTGTTAAGGTAGCAACAAGACTTGAACCTACAGACCCTCTTGAACCTACAAGATATCCATCTTTAAGAGATTTATCTACAAGCTTATGGGCTACAAGGTACAAAACCGCATATCCATTAGATATAATTGATGTAAGCTCTTTGTCTATCCTTTTCTCTACAATCTCTGGAAGTTTTTCACCGTAAAGAAAATGAGCTTTTTCCATAGTCATATCCCTAATTTCTTTTTCAGAGCCTTCAATACTAGGAGGAAAAGTTCCTTCTGGTATTGGAATTAAATCATCTATCATATCATTTATCTTATTTGAATTTTCAACTACAACTTCTTTTGCCTTATCTTTTCCAAGGTAGGAAAATTCATTTAGCATTTCGTCTGTAGTTTTAAAGTAAAGGTCAAGATCATCATTTAACATATTAAATGTTTTACCATTTAGCACTATTTTTCTAAGTGTTTTATCTTCCTTATCTAAATAATGAACATTACCTGTCACAACTGGTATTTTGCCCAGAGATTCAGCAAGACTTATAAGATTTTTATTATAATCTTTAAGACCTTCAAAGCCCATAACTTTTTCACTTTTCAGTAGGTCTAAATTGTTTGATATAGGTGAAATCTCTATAAAATCATAAAAATTTGCTTCCTTTTTAATCTCATCTTCTTCTCTTCCTTCTAAAATAAATCTTGAAAGCTGAGAGTCTTTACAAGCTGAGCCTAGTAAAAGTCCCTCTCTTTTTTCTCTAATCATAGATTTTTTAATTCTCGGATCTCTATGAAATGTCTCTATATGAGATGATGATATCATTTCATATAGGTTTTTGAGTCCTTTATAATTCTGCGCAAGAAGAGTTATATGAAAAGTTGGTAGTTTTTTTACATCCATCTCTTCTTTACTTCTTTTATTTAGCGTATAAAAATCATCTATTCCCATATCTTTAAGTTTTTTCAGTGCATCTTCGAGGATTCTAACTGTTGTAAAAGCATCATCTAAAGCCCTATGATGAGAACCCATATCTACTCCTATATGTTTTGCTATAACATCAAGCCTGTGTCTTTTAAGGTCTGTATAAACATATCTTGCAAGAGGCACTGTATCTAAAATAGGATTGTCTATAGTTATTCCAATATCTTTTAGGTTCTTTTTGATAAATCCAACATCAAAGTATGCATTATGTGCAACTAAAATTGAATCTTTTATAAATTCATTAAATTCCTTTATAACTACATCGATTAATGGAGCTTCTTTTACCATCTCATTTGTTATACCTGTAAGCTCTGTAATCTTTTGAGGTATTTTAGTTTCTGGATTTACAAAAGAAGAAAATTTATCTATGATTTCGCCGTCTCTTACCCGAGCTGCTCCAATTTCAATTATTTTATTATTTTTATATGAAAATCCTGTTGTTTCAATATCAAAAACAAGAAAATCTTTTATATTATCGTCTATATTTTCAATGATATTAGTTTCATCATCAACCATATAGGCTTCCATTCCATATATTATTTTAACCCCATGCTCTTTTCCTGCAGCATGAGCTTCTGGGAATCCTTGAACTACTCCATGATCTGTTATAGCTACAGCTTTATGACCAAAAGACTTAGCCTTTTCAACAAGCTCTCTTGGAGATTCTATAGCATCCATAATACTCATATTTGTATGGGCATGGAGTTCAACCCTCTTTTCTTTTTCCAAATCTTCTCTTTCTAATTTAACAAGTTCATTTATATCTCGAACTAGCATTGTAAGTTCCTTGGAATACATATCATAAGTTACATTTCCTCTGAATAAGTATAAATTCCCTTCTACAAGAGATTCCAGTTCGTCACCAGCATTTAAGAATACTTTTAAGATTATAGAACTCGTTTTATCTGTCACATAAATCATTAAAAGCTCTTTAGAATTTCTAAGCTTCCTTGATTCAATTTTAAAAACCTCACCCTTTATTGTTACCCTACCTGAATTATCATCAAGTTCTACTATAGGAACAGGAGAATCTTTAATTTCTCTACCTAAAGTATAGCCATCCTTGGATAAAGATTTTTTTGCTGCAGTTTTCACTTTATAACTATTTTTTTTGTTTTCTTCTTGTATTGTTTTAAGAGTATTATTTAATTCATCTTCTTTTTTCTCTGGAATTAAATCATTATCTAGGGTGAATATTATTCTTCCCTGAAAATCATAAAACTCTCTTAAATTATCTTTTATACATCTCATGTCAGGACTTTCTTCAAAGTTATTAAGTAAAACTTGACTGTAATGACTGATATAAATATTTGTGCCTTTAATACTTATCTTTGCATCTTTAAAAAAGTTATGTTTTAATGGGTCAACTTTAAATATTCCAGAAATAACATCCCTAATATTTGAATCCCTTATCTCATCTAAAATATTTATATACTCTACATCAGCATCTATTTTAGTTTTGGAAAGTAATATTCTTTGAATTTCTTTTTTTATAAGAGGTGAAACTAATTTCTTTGTTTTTAAATATACCCTGAAAACACCACTTTTTTGTAAATATTCAATTTTTATAATTTCACTAATATCATATTTTTGTATGTTTTCATCCTGAAGTATAATACTTTTTATGCTCAAGTTAATCCCTCTTTCTTCTATAAAAGCGTTTTACATATTTTCAATCTCATCTAAAAGAGCCTTTACAATCTCATCTTCTTTAACTTTTCTAATTATCTTACCTTTTTTAAAGATAACTCCAGATCCTTTTCCACCTGCAACGCCAATATCTGCTTCTCTTGCTTCGCCAGGACCATTTACAACGCAGCCCATAACAGCAACTTTGATATTTTTTTTGCATCCTTCTAAAGCTTGTTCAACCTCATTGGCTATTTTTATTAAATTTATTTCAGTTCGACCACATGTAGGGCAAGAAACAAACTCTATCCCATCTTTTTTATGGCCTGTTGCTTTGAGTATTTCTCTTGCAACCCTTACTTCTTCTATAGGGTCTCCTGTTAAGGATACCCTGATCGTATCTCCAAGACCTTCAGATAAAAGGCCACCTATTCCTATAGAGCTTTTAATAGTACCTCTGTAGGGCGTTCCAGCTTCTGTAACCCCAAGGTGTAGCGGGTAGTCAACTTTCTTAGCTAAAAGTCTATAACTTTCCATCATTACCAAAACATCTGATGATTTTATAGAGATAATGATGTTATGAAAATCACTTTTTTCTAACAGCCTAACATTTCTCATAGCGCTCTCAACTAAAGCTTCGGGAGTTACCTTTTTATATTTTATGAAAATATCCTCTTCAAGAGAACCTGAATTTATTCCAATCCTTATTGGAATATCTTTTTCAATACATTTTTGTACTAAAATATCAATTTTCTCTTTACCACCAATATTTCCAGGATTTATTCTTAGCTTACTTATTCCATTGTCAATAGCTTTTAAAGCTAATTTATAATCAAAATGTATATCTGCAACAACAGGTATAGGAATAGCCTTTGTAATTTCCTTTAAAGCTTCAGCTGCCTCCATATCTGGAACAGCAACTCTTATTATATCAACTCCTGCAACCATAAGAGCTCTTATTTGTTCTATTGTTTTCTCTGCGTCTCTTGTATCTGTATTTGTCATAGACTGAATACTTACAGGACTATCTCCACCTATATAAATATCTTTAACTTTTATCTTTCGTGTTTCTTTTCTTATCATTTTTTATCTCAACCTTCTCATTTAAAAACTTACTGGAAAAAATATGTCTTTGAAAGTTATAAAAAGCATAAAGCTCATAAGTACTACAAATCCAAACATATTCCATGCATTAACAAATCTTTCTGGAAGTTTTTTACCCCTTACCAGTTCAACTAAAAGAATTAATATCCATCCTCCATCTAAAGCAGGAAAAGGAACTAAATTTAAAACTGCAAGATTTATGCTTAAAAAAGCCATAAAGTTTGCAAGAGCCCAAAGTGATAGTCTTGCTACTTCACTGGACATTTTAAATATTGTAACTGGTCCACCAAAATCATTCATAGAAGCTTGACCTGAAAATAATATTTTAAGTGAAAATACTGTTTGCCCTATTAAAGATCTTCCTTTATTAAAACTTTCTCTAAAAGAATCAAAGAGTTTTGGGCTTTCAACTATAACAGGCGATATTCCAATTAAGGGTCTGTCTGTTTCATCCAGCTCTGGTCTTAAATTAATAGTTTTTTTCTCCCCATCAGAAGAAACTAGTAAACTCAGGTCCTTGTCACCGTTAAAAGCAATATATGTAGATAAGTCTTCAAAAGTATAAGTTTTTTGACCATTCACTTTTAAAATTTTATCTCCACTTTCAATACCTGCTTCCATTGCAGGAGAACCATCTAGCACTTCATTTATTTGGTTTGTTGTATAACCTGTATTAAATACAATTATGAAAAGTAAAACTACTGCCATAATTATATTCATCAAAGGTCCAGCAATAATTATACTTATTTTTCTAAGGGGTGAAAGACTAAAAAATGATCCTTCCCCTTCAATATCATCTGTTTCTCCATACATTTGAACAGAGCCACCAATTGGAAGAGCTTTTATAGAATAGTCTGTCTTTTTGCCCTTTATAGTATAAAGCCTTGGTCCCATTCCAATGGAAAATTCTTCTACTTTAACTTTATTTATCCTTGCCATTATAAAATGACCAAATTCATGTCCTAAAACTAACAGCCCAAAAGCTATCAGTGAAATAATTAAATACATTTTACACCTCTTTATATGTTTTCCTTATAAATTCTCTTACTATTTTGTCTGTTTCAAAAACTCCCTCTAGTGATATATCTGGAAGAGAAGTGAATTTATTTAAAGCTTTCTCTACAAGATTAACTATATCAATGTACTTAATTTTATCATTTAAAAACAAACTTACTGCTTCTTCATTAGCGCTGTTTAGGACTGTTGTATGAAGTCCGCCCAGCCTACCTGCTTTATAGCATAAACTTAATGCTTTAAAAGTCTCTGTATCAGGTTTTATAAATCTTAAATCTTTCATATTATATATATCAAGTTTTTTTGATACTGATTTTTTTCTATGAGGATAATTTAAAGCGTACTGTATAGGTAGTCTCATATCTGCTTCACCCAACTGGGCTATTATACTACTATCCTTATACTCTACCATTGAATGAACAATACTCTCAGGGTGAACAACAACTTTAATATTCTCATAGTCAATATCAAAAAGCCATCTTGCTTCAATAACTTCTAAACCTTTATTCATAAGAGTAGACGAGTCTATCGTTATTTTCGCACCCATCTCCCAGTTAGGATGCTTTAAAGCCTCTTTCTTGGTTACAGTTTGAAGATAATCTAAATTTCTTCCTAAAAAGGGACCTCCTGAGGCAGTTATAATTATATTATCAACTTCATTTTTTTCACTGCCTTGAAGACACTGAAAAATTGCAGAGTGCTCTGAATCAACTGGGTAAATATTGACTCCTTCTTTTTCAACTAAATCCATAACTATTTCTCCAGCAGAAACAAGGGTTTCCTTGTTGGCAAGAGCAATATCTTTTTTTGCTTTAATAGCTGCTATTGTAGCTTTTAGGCCCACCATACCCACTACGGACGTAAGGACTAAATCAACTTCTTTTATAGTAGCTATTGAAACAAGAGATTCTTCTCCAAAAAAGATTTGTCCCTTATACTCTATCTTTTCAAGTCTCGACATTACCTCGTCACGCTTTTCTAGACTTGTAATACCAATATAGGGGGGATTAAACTCATCTATTATTTCTATTAATTTATCAATATTTGAATGAACTGTAACTCCTAATAGTTTTATATTACTACTATTTTTTATTACATCTAAAGCCTGAGTTCCTACAGAACCCGAGGCTCCTATTATAGATATATATTTCAATTTCTTACCTCCACTTATTAACCATATAAATCATTATACAGAAAATTTCTTAAAAAATCTTTGAATATTGAAAACAAAAAGTAATCCCCAAAATAAGATTATACTCCGGGATTACTTTTTTTATATTTTTCTTATATTGTTTTATTTTTCATCATGCCTTTTAAGCAACAGTGTCAAAATATAGTTATTTAAAGATCTATGATCTTCTTCGGCTTCTTTTTGAAGCTCTTCTTTTAAATCTACAGGAAGAGTGAAAAGTATTTTAGTTTTAGGCTCTTTTTTCATCTTATTGTTAAACCTCCCATTTTACAATAAATGCTAATAAAATCTATATCTAATATTATATTATAATTATAATATAACTATTACAATATCTATTCTTTAAACATATTGTTAATATTAAAAGTTTAACTGTTAATATATAGTTTTATTATCAAAAGTTCAAACTATTATATGTTTCTTAACAATTTATTTTAGATTAAATAGTATAAATAAATATATACTATGACTGAGACGAATAATGTCGAATCAAATCTATCTAATATGCCACCATGACCTGGTATCAATTTCGGATAATCTTTTTCCTTTGTATATCTTTTAATACTTGAGGCTGTAAGATCTCCTATTTGTCCAAATATTGATGCTATTGCGCCTAAAGTAAAAAATTCAACCAAAGAAATTAAAACTATATCCTTTATTAAAAAACCAAGTAAGAGAGATCCTAAGGCTCCTCCTAAAACTCCACCTACAGCCCCTTCTATTGTCTTTTTCGGGCTGACTTTTTCTATTAATTTATGTTTGCCAAAAAATCTTCCGGTGTAGTAAGCCAAGGTATCTGTAAACCAGGATATTATAAATACCAAATAAACAAAATAAATCCCATTTTCTTTTAAATCCATCAAAGGAAGAAAACTGAAAAATACTCCACTATACAAAAATCCTGTAAGCCCAAGTGATACATCAACAATTGTCATATTATCTTTAAATATCATTACAATAAAATTAATAAACAAACTTAAAATTATAATTACGCTTAAATTATAAATTGGATCTAAATCAAAGAATATTAGTACATAGTAGCTTATAAGAGTTCCATAACCTAGTACATATGATGGATTGTGCCCTTTCTTTTTTAATATAAAATAAAATTCATAAAGAGCTCTTAATGATAAAACAAATGTTACAATCTTTAAATAATTTCCACCCAAAAATATTAAAAGAAGTATTGGTATTAATGTCAGGGCACCGAGGTACCTATTATTCATCCTTTATTCCTCCAAATCTTCTTTCTCTATTTTGATAATCTAAGATAGCTTCTCTTAAATGTTTTTCCCTAAAATCCGGCCAGAAAATTTCATTAAACCAAAGCTCTGAATAAGCTCCTTGGTATAAAAGAAAGTTTGAAAGTCTAAACTCGCCGCTAGGCCTTATTATAAGTTCAGGGTCGTCTATTTCACCTGTATAGAGATATTTTTTAAATGACTCTTCATTTAAATCACCTACATTAAACTTTTCATTTAATATATCTTCTAACACAGATCTTACCCCGTGAATTATCTCTTCTCTGCCACCATAATTTAAAGCGACATTGAGATTTACTCCAGTATTTTCCTTTGTATATTCAGAGGCTCTAATTACCTCATCTTTTGCTTCTTTAGGCAGAGCACTTATATCACCTATATAAGTAATAATTACATTATTCTCATGAAGTTCTTTAAGTTCATTTTTTAAATATTCTACTAGAAGTTTCATAAGGGCACCTACTTCTTTTTTTGGTCTTTTCCAATTTTCAGTTGAAAAAGCATATAAAGTCAGATGCTCAACTCCAAGGCGTTCACACTCTTTAATTATAACTCTTATAGTTTCTACTCCAGCCCTGTGACCCATAGTTCTTGGAAGATTTCTTGCTTTAGCCCATCTTCCATTTCCATCCATAATAATGCCAATATGCTTTGGAATATTATTCATATCAAGCTCTTGTTCGTTTTTATCATCCTTCTTGCCTTTTGAAAGATTAAACATTTAAATCACTTCCTATGCAGTTTATACAGACATTATCTCTTTTTCTTTTTCATCTGTGGTTTTATCTACTATCTTTATATATTCGTTAACTTTGTCTTGAACATCATCTTCACCTTTTTTTATAAGGTCCTCTGATATGTCATCTTTAAGTTTACGGATGCCTTCTATAGCATCTCTTCTAACAACTCTTATGGCTATTTTAGCTTCTTCACCTTTTTTGTTAACAACTTTAACAAGATTTTTTCTTGTTTCCTCAGTTAGCTCTGGAATTATAAGTCTTACCACTTTTCCATCATTATTTGGATTCAAATTTAAATCTGATGCATTAATTGCTTTTTCTATATTTTTTAGTGATGATTTTTCCCAAGGAGTAATCATAATTATTCGAGGCTCAGGCACTGAAACATTAGCAACCTGATTTACTGGTACCATACCGCCATAATACTCAACTTCAATATTATCAAGAATTGAAGGGTTTGCTCTTCCTGCTCTTAATACCTTAAGTTCTTCTTCTAAATTTAAAATAGTTTTTTTCATCCTATCTTCTAAAGTTTTTATGTGTTCATTAATCATTTTATCCTCCCATTTTTGTAAATTTTATTACTTATTAAAAATATTTTTATATGCTTTATTTGAACAACTAAGTTTACTATTAAAGTTTAAGGATTTTCGCCATTATCTATAAAGGTTCCATAAGACTCTCCAGTTATTGCTTTTTTAATATTCCCTAACTTATCAAGACTGAAAACTATAAGTGGAATGTCATTATCTTTGCAAAGAGTTATTGCTGTTATATCCATAACTCCAAGATTTTTTTGAATAATCTCATCATAAGATAGTTTATCATATTTCACAGCATCTTTTTCAATGTTTGGATCTTTATCATAAACACCATCAACTTTTTTTGCAAGTAAAATACAGTCCGCATTTATTTCTGCTGCTCTTAAAGCAGCTGCAGTATCTGTTGTAAAATAAGGTTTACCAAGACCTGCTGCAAAAATCACAACTCTGCCTTTCTCTAGGTGCCTGATAGCTCTTCTTCTAATAAAAGGCTCTGCTATTTCTCTCATTTCAATTGCAGATAAAACTCTAGTTTCTATTCCTAAATCCTCAAGAGAATTTTGTAGTGCTAAAGCATTTATGGATGTAGCTAGCATTCCCATATTATCAGCTGTAACCCTATCCATACCACTGCCTTGTCTTCCACGCCAAATATTACCAGCACCTATTACAGCACCCACTTCAACGCCCATGTCAACAAGTTCTTTAATTTCTTGAGCTATTCTTTTTGCTACCGCAAAATCTATGCCGTAACCTTCTTTTCCAGCCAAGGACTCTCCTGACAATTTCAGCATTACTCTTTTATACTTTGGTTTTGACATCTTTTCCTCCCGTTTATCTTAAGCTTTTTGTGTAAATAAAGATAATAGTTAAAATATTTATCAATTACAATTATAGAGCACAATAAGTAGAGTAACAACAGTTACTCTACTTATTAATAAAATAAATTATTTAAATTTATTACTTTAATAAAATTAGACCTCATAATATTTCATTACTCCTAAAATTTAATTTTATCTTTTAAAAAACCCTATAGACCTTTCTATAGGGTTTTTGTATAGTTTAGTTTTTCATTTGAGCTTTTACTTCATCTGCAAAGTCCATAACTTCTTTTTCTATTCCTTCGCCAGTTTCAAATCTTACGAAATCTAGAATTTCTATATTGCCAAATTTCTTTGAAGCATCTTTTACATATCCTTCAACTGTTAAGTCTGGGTTTTTTACAAAATCTTGGCTTACAAGACAAGATTCTTTAAAGAACTTATTAAGTCTACCCATAACCATTTTTTCTGCAATGTGAGATGGCTTTCCTTCATTTTCTGCTTGAGCTTTATATATTTCTTTTTCTCTTTCAATAGTTTCTTCATCTACAGAAGTTTTGTCTAAAAATTCTGGATTTATAGCTGCAACGTGCATAGCAACGTCTCTTGCAACTTCTACTACATCATCTGAAGTGTTTTCAGATTTCACTTTTACAAGTACTCCGATTTTTCCACCCATATGAACATAAGATGCTATAAGACCATCATTTACTGATAATTTCTCATATCTTCTAAGATTCATGTTTTCTCCAAGCTTAGCAATTAAATCAGTTATTTTAACACTAATTTTTTCACCATCTATCTCTAAATTATTAACATCATCAAGATTATCAACATCATTTTTAGCTACTGCCTCTGCTATATTATCTGATAAAGCTTTAAATTCTGGATTCATTGATACAAAATCTGTTTCACAGTTAAGCTCAATCATTGATGCATTTTCTTTATCTTCTTCGATAAATGTTGATATTAAACCTTCTGACGCAACTCTTCCAGATTTTTTTGCAGCTGTTGCAAGTCCTTTTTCTCTTAACAAATCAGTTGCTTTTTCAATATCACCATTTGATTCAGTTAATGCTTTTTTACAATCCATCATTCCTGCACCAGTTTTATCTCTTAATTCTTTTACCATTTTCGCACTAATCATTTTGTAAGCCTCCTACTTTTAATTTCATCTTTTATTTCTTAAAATAAAAGGTAAATGGCAAGCCACCTACCTTTATAAATCTTTAAATTACTCTGCTAAAGATTCGCCTTGACGTCCTTCAAGCACAGCATCTGCTAGACTTGCTGTAATTAGTTTTACAGCTCTTATAGCATCATCGTTTCCTGGAATAACATAATCTATTTCATCCGGATCACAGTTTGTATCAACGATAGCTACTATAGGTATATTAAGTGCTCTTGCTTCTGCAATTGCAATCTCTTCTTTTCTTGGGTCTACTATGAAAACTGCACCTAGCTTATTAATGTCCATATTTTTGATTCCGCCAAGATTTTTTTCAAGTTTATCTCTTTCATGCTCTAAAGCTGCTACTTCTTTTTTAGGTAGAACTTCAAAGATTCCTTCTTCTTCCATATCTTTAATTTCTTGTAATCTTTCAATTCTAAGTTTTATTGTTTTAAAGTTAGTAAGCATTCCACCTAGCCATCTATTATTTACAAAATGCATGCCAGATCTTTCTGCTTCTTCACCTATTGCTTCTTGAGCTTGTTTTTTTGTTCCAACAAATAAAACATCTTTCCCATCAGCTGCTACGTCTCTTACAAAGTTGTAAGCATCGTCCATAAGTTTTACAGTTTGTTGCAGATCTATAATATAGATACCATTTCTTTCTGTAAAAATATACTGAGCCATTTTAGGATCCCATCTTCTTGTCTGATGTCCAAAATGAACACCTGCTTCTAATAATTGTTTCATTGATATTGCTGCCATTTTCTTTCCTCCTGATTTTGGTTTTTTTTCTTCCACTTTCTTCCGCTCCTAATAGGACTATAAAGCACCTCTATTAGAATCCAAAAGTGTGTTTAATTTTCCTTTGATATTATAACACATTGAATATTATGTTACAAGACAGAAATGATACATTTAAGCTATACTTAGGCTTATTTCATTTTCTCTTTGGATGTCAATTAGTTTAATATCATTGTACCTTAACATTATATCATCTTCTTATACTACAATCCTCATTATACTTATATAAATAAAAAAAGTACCACTTTTGTAGCACTTTTCCTAATTTCTATAGTTTTCTTAACTAGATAAGATTAAATTCATTCTTTTCAATTACAAATCAAGTTTTTCTAAAAGTTTTTCATTTAATACTTTTATTCTAGTTCCCTTCATTCCAAGGGAAGTTGATTCTATAACTCCTGCACTCTCAAGTTTCCTAAGAGCATTTACAATAACAGACCTTGTTATGCCTGCTTTATCTGCAACTCTAGAAGCTACAAGAAGCCCTTCTATACCACCTAGTTCTCTAAAAATATGTTCAACGGCTTTTTCTTCACTGTAAGATAATGTTTGAATAGCAAGATTGACTATATCATTTTCTCTTTTCTCAACATCTCTTTCAATTTGTTTAGCCCTCATAATTTCAAGTCCAATAATTGCTGACGAGTACTCAAGTAAAACAATATCATCATCGTCAAGTTCCCTATTCTCTGAAATAACAATAATTGTTCCAAGTCTTTCTCTATTTCCAATTATAGGAATTATAGATGTATACTCTTTAGTACCTTCAGTCGTATCTTTTATATTAAGAGATCTATCATCATCTTGGTCTAAATTTATCAAAGTTTGATAAACGCCAAGTAATTCATCATTATATTTCTCGGAAAAGTTTATATCATTTTCCATAGACTTATACTTATCTTTTAATTTAAAATTATCTTTATACTGTTCTCCTAGAATTTTCCCTTTTCTACTAACGACAAAAACATCGCCATCTAAATCTTCACTCAAAATATTACATATATCTTCAAAAACTACTGGCTCTGCGCCACTTTTTTGTAATATTCTGTTTAATTTTCTAGTTCTTGTTAGTAATGACATTTTTACCCCCTTGTTTATTTAATACCCCATTATAATATGTCTATACTTCTGAATAATAACATAATAAAAAATATACTTCAATATATTTAATTTTTATTACCAATATTATATAATTAAAATTAAATCAATATTAAAAAAGAAAAAGTAATAAAGCCCTAAGCTTTACTACTTTTTTCTTCTTTTTCTGGTTTTTCTTCTTTTTCAACTATAGGTACTTGAATCTTACACTCTGGATTTGAGCATTCAATATAATTACCTTTCTTTTTAGAATACTTTTTATACATCATGCTACCGCACTTTGCACATTTCTCTTTAACCGGTTCATACCAGCTTACAAATTTACAATCAGGATAATTAGAACAACCATAGAATTTTCTACCTTTTCTTGATCTTCTCTCTATTACATCCCCATCTTTACACTCAGGACAAGGAACTCCTACTTTATTAATTATAGCTTTTGTGTTTTTACATTCCGGATATGCAGAGCACGCTAAGAATTTTCCATATCTTCCGCGCTTAATAACCATCGGGCTGCCACATTTTTCACAGATTTCATCCGTAGGCTCATCTTCTATCTTAACTTTTTCAACACTAGCTTCAGCTATTTCTATATCTTTTTTAAGTGGATCATAAAATCCTTTTACAACGTTTCTCCACTCTTTATCTCCATTTTCAATTTCATCTAACTTATCTTCCATTTCTGCAGTAAATTCTACGTCTACTATGTTTGTAAAATATTTACTCATAATAGAGTTAACAATTTCTCCTAGCTCTGTTGGAACAAAACTCTTACTTTCTCTTTCTACATAATTTCTAGTTATAAGAGTTGAAATCGTAGGTGAATAAGTAGAAGGTCTTCCTATACCTAGTTCTTCAAGTGTTTTTACAAAAGAGGCTTCTGTATATCTTCCAGGTGGTTGCGTGAAATGTTGATTTGGCTTTATTTTTGTTGGATTTAATTTATCATCTTTTGATAACTCTGGAACTTCTGTGTTTTCTTCGTTTTCAGAATAATCATATAAAACCATAAATCCATCAAAATGAATTGATGATCCGCTTGCCCTAAATTTATAATCTCCATTTAGAACTTCTAATCTTATTGTATTCAGTACAGCATTAGTCATTTGACTTGCTACAAATCTTTCCCAAATAAGTTTGTAAAGTTTATAATCTGATGGTTTTAGATTTTCTTTTGCTATCTCTGGTGTTATAGTTACATCTGCTGGTCTGATAGCTTCGTGAGCATCTTCTGTTCTTTTCTTTCCTGTATCAAAGGTTCTTGGAGTTTTAGGATAGTATTCTTTTCCATATTTTTCAACTATAAAATTCTTAGCTTCTTCTCTAGCTAAATCTGATATTCTAGTAGAGTCTGTTCTCATATATGTTATAAGACCTACTGTACCTTTTCCTTTTATGTTCATACCTTCGTATAGTTTCTGAGCAACACTCATAGTTCTTCTAACTTGATAGCCTAACTTTTTTGATGCTTCCTGCTGAAGGGTAGATGTTGTAAAAGGAGCAAGTGAATTTCTTTTTCTTTTTCCCTTTTTTAAATCTGATACGATAAACTCGCCCTCATCTAAGCTTTTTAATATTTTATCGCTTTCTTCTTTGTTTTTGATTTCAATTTTTTTGTTTTTATATTGTGCAAGTTTTGTAAGTACATTCATTTTGTCTTTTGAAAGTAAAGCTTCAATGCTCCAGTATTCTTCTGGCTCAAAGGCTTTAATTTCTGCTTCTCTATCACATATCATTTTAAGCGCAACAGACTGCACTCTTCCTGCACTAAGGCCGTACCTTACATTCTCCCATAAGATAGGGCTTATTTGATATCCAACAAGTCTATCAACAATTCTCCTAGCCTGCTGAGCATCAAACAATGCTTCATTTATAGGTCTTGCTTTAGTAAGAGCTTCTTTTACTGCTTTTTTAGTTATTTCATTAAACTCTATTCTTATATCATCTTTTGGGTCTAATTTAAGAGCTGTAGCTAAATGATAACCAATAGCCTCGCCTTCTCTGTCAGGGTCAGTTGCGATATATATTTTATCTGATTTCTTTGCTACTTTTCTTAAAGTGGCTAATGTTGGACCTTTTCCTCTTATAGTAATATATTTAGGTTCAAAGTTATTATCAACATCAACACCAAGCTGACTTTTAGGTAAATCTCTAACATGCCCCATCGAAGCTTCAACAACATAGCCTTTACCTAAATACTTTTTTATTGTTTTTGCTTTAGCTGGAGACTCCACTATAACCAATTTTTGACTCATATATACTCCCTTTTTTACTTTTAATCTATAATATTTATCGTTATTTCCTAAACTTTAATTTATATTTCATGAATTAATTTATAATTCTATACTATGATTTTATAAATGTCAAAAAATATATTCTGATATTTATGAAAATTGCTACAATATTTATATAAATATATAGGAAATTCGTTTTCTCTTTAAACTATTTAAAACTTACACTAATAAACCAAAACTTCTTTTATTTAAGTTCTTATAAAAATAATGTTTTATTTTATATCAGATTATATTTTTAATAAAGCTTTCTCTATG
>JAAZDF010000113.1 GCA_012512905.1 Clostridium sp. | reverse complement strand
CCAGTCATTTCTTTTGGAATTTCAAGGCCCATCTCATCTAACATAGTTGGTGCTAAATCTGCAAGCTTTCCACCTTCTATTAGTTTTCTTTTTGGATCTTTTGTTACATATATAAGGGGAACAGGATTAGTTGTATGAGCTGTCATAGGTCCACCTGTTTCGTAGTCTATAAGCTGCTCAGCATTTCCATGGTCTGCTGTAATTAGTACAGTACCACCTAAGTCTAATACCTTATCTATTACTCTTTTCATATATGTATCAACATCTTCAAGAGCCTCTACAACTGCATCCATAATACCTGTATGTCCAACCATATCTGGATTAGCATAGTTTAGAATAACTAGTCCATAATCTTTTGAGTCCATAGCATCTATTACTTTATCAGTTATTCCTCCAGCGCTCATCTCAGGCATAAGGTCATATGTTGCAACCTTAGGTGATGGCACTAGTATCCTATCTTCACCGGCATTTGGAACTTCTACTCCGCCGTTAAAGAAAAATGTTACGTGGGCATATTTCTCTGTTTCTGCTATCCTAAGCTGATTTATGTCGTGGCTTGAAACATACTCTCCAAGAGTATTTTCAAAACTTGTTGGACCGTAAGCTACGTGGACTCCCTCAAGAGTTTTATCATAGTTTGTCATAGTAACATATGTAAGGTCAAGTTTTTCTCTTTCAAAACCAGGGAATACATCGTCGTTTAATGCACGGGTCATTTCTCTTGCCCTGTCTGGTCTAAAGTTAAAGAATATAACTGAATCATTATCTCTAATTTTCGCAGTTTCTTTTCCATCTTTTCCAATTACAGTTGGAAGGATAAACTCATCTGTAATTTTCTCAGCATATGTATCTATTAGGCATTCATTTGCTGTATCCTTATGCTCTCCGATGCCGTTTACTATAGCGTCGTAGGAAAGTTTTATTCTCTCCCACCTATTATCTCTATCCATAGCAAAGTATCTTCCGCTTATAGTTGCTATCTTACCAACTCCAAGTTCAGCCATAAACTTTTCAAGTTCTTCTACAAAGCCTATTCCTGATGTTGGGGATACGTCTCTTCCATCCATAAAGGCATGGACATAAACTTCTTTTAAATCTTTCTCTTTAGCTAGTTTTAAAACTGCTTTAAGATGATCTATATGGGAGTGCACTCCACCATCTGATAGGAGCCCTAGTAAATGAAGAGCTGATCCTTTTTCAATAGCATTATCTACTGCAAGATTTAGGTTTTCATTATTAAAGAAATGTCCATCTTCTATCTCGCTAGTTATTCTTGTTAGTTCTTGATAGATTATTCTACCAGCACCAATATTCATGTGTCCTACTTCAGAGTTACCCATTTGACCTTCAGGAAGTCCTACGGCAAGTCCACTTGCTGTAATTGTTGTATGAGGGTAATTTTCCCAGTAGTAATCAAAATTTGTAAGGTTTGCTTTTTTAACAGCATTCCCTTCAACTTTATCTGTTAGGCCTAGACCATCTAAGATCATCAGCATTACAGGTTTTTTCATTCGTTTCCTCCGATTTCCAATGACATTTATTTTATATCAAACTAAAAGTTTACGATTTTTGAGAAGTCTTTAGCTTTAAGACTTGCTCCTCCAACTAAAGCTCCATCTATATCTGACATTGCCATTTGTTCTTTTATTGTATCAGGTTTTACAGATCCACCGTACTGTATTCTTACTTTTTCAGCTACGTCTTCTCCGTAAAGATCTTTTACTTTACTTCTTATTTCCATTATTGTATCATTTGCCTGCTCTGATGTTGCTGTTTTACCAGTTCCTATTGCCCAGATTGGCTCGTAGGCTATTACTGTTTTAAGTATATTTTCTTCGCTAACATCTTTAAGTCCGCCTTCTACCTGCCTATTTATTACAGCTGTAGTTTCATTTGCTTCTCTCTCT
>JAAZDF010000112.1 GCA_012512905.1 Clostridium sp. | reverse complement strand
AGTTCATTAAATAGATCCATAATATTATTATAAAAAAATTTAATATCATTAAAAAACTCCAATATTTTAAATTTATAAGACTCTTTTATATCTTGCTTATTTACGAAGCTAAAAAGCTTAGAAAAATGAATAGTATCTTTACTATAAATATCTTTAATAGTTTTATTAAGATATTCAATTTCGTCTATATCTGCTTTTAAAAAGTTTGAAACTAGTGCCGTAATACTAGCTTTTGTAAAATTATTTAAATTCAGATTTTTAAAATTAAAATCTTCTAGTTGATACATTATTTCAGTAAACACTCCAAAAGTATGCTGTTTATGTATATCTAAGATTTTAGGATATTTTTCAATAATTCTACTGCTTTTATCTAAGAGGATTTTATAGTCACTTAAATACCCGGGAGCTATTTTCTCTATTCTAAAATCTTTTTCTTTGGAGTGAACGAAATCTTCACTTAAATTGCTTAAAGGATCATCTTTTATTTTTAAAGATTTAGTTAGTAAAAGAACAAGTTCTAAGGCATAAATTGGTTTATTATACTGAATTAAATTCATATGTATCATCTCCGTTAACCTATTATAAAACTATATTAGATAAATGTCAAAGATAAAATTAAATTAGATTGATATTTATGAAAGTGTTATTTAAATATAAAAATAGCCCTGAATATCCAAGGCTATTTTTTATATTTATTTTGTATTTTTTATTTAACTTGCTTTCTTGTAAAAACAAGATTTTTTTCTGAAGATAATTTTTTGTTAAAGCGATATCCACTATAATTAAATTTTTTAAGCTCATCTACAGTTTGGCAGTTATTAGCAGCCATGAATCTTGCCATTTCACCTCTAGCAACCTTTGCATAAAAAGCAATAATTTTATACTTCTTTTCTCTTAGTTCTTTGAAGTCTATATCATAAACATCAAGATTTATTTCTTTTTCTTTTATTACTTTAGAGTATTCTTTTGATGCTAAATTAATTAAAATTTTATCTTGGGATTCTTTTTCTAAATATTTTTTTACTTTATCTCCCCAAAATTCATATAGATTATCTCCATATTTATTTTTTAGTTTTGTACCCATTTCAAGGCGATAAGGTTTAATACTATCTAAAGGTCTTATAGCGCCGTATAAACCAGATAAAATTACTAAATGTTTATTTAGATACTCAAGTTCATCTTCATTTAAACTATCTTGAGATATCCCATTAAATACATCTCCTCTAAAAAGATATATAGCGGGATAAGACTCTGCCTTATCAAAATTTTGAAATCTTTTATAGTTTAAATCAGCTAAATTATCACTTATTTTCATTAGATCTTTTAGATTTTCTTTTGAATAGTTTTTTAGTTCGCTTTTTAATATTTTTGTTTCTTTTATGAAATATGGTTCAGTAGTTTCAATATTAACGCTCTCTTCCTTCATAGTTTTTGAAGGTGATACTATTGCTATCATTTTTGCCTCCTAAAGTCTTTAATAACTATATTTTATCACAAAAACTTAAAATTATTTTGAATATGATAAAATAGGGATATATAGAGTTATAGGGGGAGGAAATTATTTTATGGAAGAAAACATGAGAAAGCTTTATGAAATTAAAGTTGAAAAAATAATTAAAAATTTAGAGAGAAATAATATGAGGGGAGTGTATTTAAAAAACAAGGGTGAGTTAACTAGTTTTTTTGATAAAAATATTAAAACCAATGAAACAGTATCAACAGGAGGATCAACAACTATTTCTGAACTGGATATAATTTCTTATTTAAAAACTAGAGATATAGTTTTTTTAGATAGGTATGAAAAAGGATTATCAAGTGAAGAGAAAGAAGAGTTATATAGAAATAGTTTACTTTCAGATTCTTATATTACCTCAACAAATGCAATAACTGAGAAGGGTTACTTGTATAATGTTGATGGGACAGGGAATAGAGTAGCTGCAATGATTTACGGACCAAAAAAAGTATTTGTTATAGCGGGAGTAAATAAAATCGTTTATGACACAGAAGAAGCTATTATAAGGGTAAGGTCAGTAGCCGCACCAGCTAATGCGATAAGACTTAATTTAAATACTCCTTGCACTAAAACAGGTGAATGTATGGACTGTCAGGTCGATGATAGAATCTGTAATGAATATACTTTGATAAAAAGACAAAATAAAAAAGATAGGATAACAGTTATATTCTTACCAGAAAATTTAGGTTATTAAAAGAAAAGACATCAAACTTTAAATTTGATGTCTTTTTTTCTTATTTATTTTTATTTTCAAGGTGGAGCAAGTACTTCTTAATATGGAGTCCTCCAGAATAGCCACCAAGCTTTCCATCGGATGCAATAACTCTATGGCAAGGAATTATTATAGATAAGTCGTTATCACCATTAGCATTTCCCACAGCCCTGTAAGCTTTTGGGCTTCCAACCATATTTGCTATATCTTTATAAGAAACTGTTTCTCCATATTTTATAGTTCTTAGAGCCTTATAAACTTTAGCTGAAAAACTATTGTCTTCTTCTTTTATTGGAAGGGTAAATTTCTTTCTTTGTCCATTAAAATATTCACCAAGTTGATTTTTTGTTTCTATTAAAATCGGATTTAAAGTGTCCACTACTGCTTTATCTTTTGTAAATTCAACCTTTAATAAATATTGATTATTTGCTGTAAGTTTTATATTTGAAACAGGAGATTTAATTATTATTGAGTCCATAGTTTTTCCTCACTGTTAATCATCTTTCTCGTCTTCTTTCTCTTCCTCTTTCTTTTTATCTTCCTCTTCTTTCTTTTTTTCTTCTTCTTTTCTTTTTTCTTCGGCCTCTTCATCAGCTTTCTTTTGATCTTCAGCCTTTTTCTTTTCTTCTTCTAATCTTTTTTCTTCTTCAGCCAGTCTTTCCTCTTCAGCTAGTCTTTCTTCTTCTTCAACATCTATTTCTGTGTAAGTATGTACACTACATGTTTCAGTAGGCTGGGTTCCTCTTATAAATAAATCTGTTCTTTGAGTTCCTGCTTCATAGCAAGCCTCATTTGGAACTTCTCCAGACTCTATGCAAAATGAAGATGAAACTATTCCACCAGGATTAGGTATATCTTTAACATTTAAGTTTTCATGTAAATATGCCATTATTTTACCAAAAGCATTTTGAGTTACATATGAATTCTGGGGTGCATTAGAACCTGCCTGAAAAAGCCTTGCCCTTTGATCTGCGCCTATCCAAATGGAAGCTGAGTAGTAAGGTGAAACTCCGGAAAACCAAATGTCAATTATTTCATTAGACGTACCAGTTTTTCCAGCTATTGGCATAGATCCTCTTTTAACACCAGGAACATTATTAGTGACAATGTCCTTCATCACATCATAAAGTATATAAGCTGTTTGAGGCTTAATAATTTGTCTTGAATTAGCTGACTTTTCAATAAGTACTTTATCATCATTATCAACTACTTTTGTATAAAGGATATGGTCTGTTATTATCCCATTATTTCCAAAAGCCCCATAAGCATCTGCAAGTATAAGTGGGTTTCCTCCGTCCTTTTTATCTTCATAGTTTGATCCTAGAGCAAAGGTAGAAGGACCGACATTAGCTGTAGTCTCTGGAAATATTAAACCAAATCTTTCGCCATAATCCATAGCAAGACTAACTCTTTCGTTATTATTATTACCAAGCATCCTAAATGATTTTGCAGATACAGTATTGTAGGAATTAACTAAGGAAGTTCTAATATCAGTTTGACCAGAAAATCTAAAATCTACGTTATTTAAGCTGT
>JAAZDF010000111.1 GCA_012512905.1 Clostridium sp. | reverse complement strand
TATTATATCCCCAACTATTTTGCTTAGTTATAGGAAGTATTTTATCTGATGATACAAACACATACTTAGGATAGAAATGGAATGAAATGATTAGTCCAAGTATTAGAATTAAGGATCCTAATAATATAAAATAATAACCAAAATCTTTTCTATAAACTATTCCAGTGTATAGGGTTGGCTCGTCAAACTCAATTGTAATATCATTATAATTTATCCTTTGTCCAGGTTCAATTATATAGGAGTCAAGAAACTGATCATGCTCATACAGCATAATTGCATAATACGGATTGTTAAGTTTTTGCGACCTAGTCGTAGGTTCCCCTGTTTCTCTCATTGTGAAATCAGGATAAAATCCATATAAGTGTACATAAAGGTGATCAGCTTCATATAAATAACTTTCCCCATTTTTTATTTGTTCTTCAGCTAAAACATCATCTTTATCTCTAATAATTATTTTATTAGCCCAACCAAAATTCGATTGATAAAAATTGATTCCTTTATATAAGAGTGGGTTGTTTACCCAAATCTTTTCTTCTTTTACCTTAGTATCATCTTCAAAAATTGTAAACTCACTATAATACTGGTCAGTACTGTCATCTTCTCTAAATTCCAAATAAAAATCATCTAAAACAATTGAGAAACCTTCTTCTTCAAAAGTTTTTGTTTCATTAGGCATGAGATCAAAAGAACCTTCCATGGCAAATAAGTTACCAATAAATCCACCTAATATAATTACTATAATTCCAAGATGGGTTACAGATGACCCTATATATCCAAACCTATGTTTTGATGCATAGGAACTCTCTTCTTTATCAGAAATATTAAATCTATTCTTTTTTAAAGACTCTTTAAATTTATCTATATCAGTTTCATCATTCCAAAGATTTTCATTATCTTTCGGAATACTTGGAAAAAACGATTCCTTCATTCTAAGAAGTTGTCCTGGTAATATATTGAAAGTACAACCAGCTAAATTAATTATGAAAAAAACCATTATAACTCTAAATATAATCGAGCTATAAACATTATTAAAATCAAGTGTTACTATAATGTTTCCAATTTTAGGATAATGCTGTATATATATTTCTTCAGCCATCCCTTGTGGTAGTACTGTACCAATTACAGAGTAAAGAGCAATAATAATAAAAAGAACTATTCCAAATTTTAAACTTGTTAAAAATCTTACAATTTTCTTTAGCAAACCATCACCTCATTAGTTTTTCTTAATCCATTTATTAAGTTTTGCGACTATGAATTAACATAGCTATATTAACAATAAGAAAGGTAGAAATAATTTATTTATCATTCTAAACCAGTCATATTAATCATCTAAAGTAAAAATACTACACTTTTAAAATACATTTTTTATCAAAATCTAACTCCGATATTATTTACGTTTATTTTATTACATTTTTTTGATTATATTTATAAAACAAAAGATATCATATTTGTATTATATATTAAATTTCTAGGTTTTAATTACAAATTTTTATTTTAAAAATAAAGAAAAGTTCAATACCTATAAAGTCATATGTTCTTTATGTTTTTTAGGTATCGAACTTTTCAAATCTTTTATTTAATCATCACAAGTTACTGGTTTGGTCTATTGAACGTGAAACAAGAACTCTGCGTAGTATTCACTTATTCTATTTGTTCCATCTGGCTTTGTACTGTGACCACGGAACTGTGCAACATATGCAGAAGGTTCTAAGTTACTAAAATCAAGGTTCCAGTATACCCACTGATTTGGACTAGCTTCATCAATCTTAAACTCTTTCCAAGTTTTACCCTTATCCAAGGATACATCAACCTGAGTTATTGGCTCATCCCATGCATCAGCAAAACCTTCTAAGTGAACAGGTTTTCCTGCCTCAAATATTTGACCACTTGTTGCTGTTAGGACTCCAACATTTGGTTTGTCAAAATTAAGACCTGTTTTAGGATGCGTAAATCCTCCATATAATTCAGCAGCAGCTTCTTCACTTGATTCAAAATTTATTTCAACTAAATGTTTGGTGAAATTTCCTGCAGCAAGCTTATAGCTCCAAAATGCTACTGGGAAACCTTGATCTGCTGGTATAGGTTCTCCGTTCATTTCAGTTACTAAAAGACCATCTTCTTCGAGAACAGTATCAGTATAAACATTAAAACAGAAACCATCGTCTCCAATAGGATTAAATGTATTAACACTTTCATTTACTTTAGCGTATTCCATTATTTTCTTTATAGGTACGCCTGTTACTTCTGCTTGGTATACCATAGGCTGTCCTGCTCCGTTTATTGTACAATGTGATTTCATTAAATGAGTTTCTGTGCCAAATTCTTCGATTAGCTCAGGTAATGTCATCTCAAATGGATTGTCAACTTCTCCGGTAACTTTAACAGTCCAGTTTTCAAACAATTCATCAGTTGCTTGAGTTTTATCTGTTAACCACTCGTCTGGAGCATTTTTAGGTGATTTGTAGTACATCTTATCATTAGGTGTTACTGTGGTCTGATCCCACGTAAAATCAGCATCTAAATCATCTGCAGCAACCTCATCTATTCCTCTTAGAACATCATATTTTACAAAATCCCACATTTTATAATTTCCTTCATCGTCAATATAATGGCAAGAATCACAGCTACCCTTCACTGACTGGAAAGCGTCACTTCTATTATGTAATGTATGAATTGAATCTTTATGCTTTGTATCGAAGAAACTATGGCATGCTTCACAATTATAGTAATTTTGTTCTATTGGATAACCAAAATAAATTACTCCGTGAAAAGTTTCCATACCTTCTAAAGCATCCTCAAGAGAGTGACATGCATTACATCCTCTATTATCAGCATCCAAATAAATATTGTTCCATGATTTTACAAGTCTACCGTCTTGTAATTCATTATTAGTTGGTGTTCTCTGAATTTTTTCTCCGTTTATCCAATTTATAACCTTAGGTGCAAATTTTTCATCTGCAGCTTCATTTTTAGATTCACGTTCATAAAAAGAAGGTAAGTTTTTCTTTCTTTCTACAATATCAATGCCACCAACAAACTCTTTTGGTCCTTCCACTGCTGTTTCTGCTTGCTCAGGAACAGAAGTTTCTGGATCAACATCATCTTTTCCTTGCTCAGAATCACAGCCTCCCAAAAATATTGCTAAACATAGAGCAAATGGTATTACTAACAATTTTTTATAATTCTTTTTAAAATAACTCATAATATAAGCCTCCTTTAATTTGCGTTTAACCGAAACTAACTTATATTATACCCAGCGTTCCCCTACCCCTCAATTAAATTTAATAATATACATACATTATACACTATTAAGTATAAGAAATCCCAATTATTTAAAATATTGATAAGTTTATAACTTGATATTTAATCGTATTATATTTTTTATTTATTAAATTTGAATAATTAATTATTTTTTAGTAATTACTTGATATTTTTAGTAAATAAAAAAGACGCTACCTTACGATAGCGCCATTTTATTTACTAATATTTATTTGTTTAATGCATCCCTAACTGCTTCCATTATTGCTACTGATGTTACTGTAGCACTAGAATATGAATCTACTTCTGAGCTTTGAGCTTCGATTATATCCTTTGGAATATTTTCAATTGCTAAATCAGAAATTCCTGGAGTTTCTTCATGATTTGTTATGTCAATCTTTGAAACTTTCCCGTCTTCAACAGTTACTTCAACTTCAACGTCTCCATACATTCCTTCAGCTGAACCGTTATAAGTTCCATCTTCCAGATTTTCAAATGCTCCCGCTGAAACATCAACAGCTGCTTTTTCAAATAAAGATTCTGCAAAAGTATCTGAAGCTGGGGCTACTGAATATTCTTCTGCTTGATCGATTGTCATTACATTTTTCGCTGCAAAACGTCCGAATGCCATAACACCATTCATAGCTACACCTGGTGCTATAGTTCTACCCCACATCTGACCAACAACTTCACCTGCAGCATATAATCCTGGTATTACAACTTCATCTTTTGTCATTACCTGATTATATTCATTAACCAGTATTCCACCTCTTGATGATAAAACTATAGGTTGAATTCTAACTGCATAAAATCTGTCACCTTCTATTTTATTTACTGCTTCTACTCTATTTTCATTTTCTTTCTTTTCAAACTCTCTTCCAAGTTCATCAACAGTTTTAGTTTCAACGTGCTCGTTGTATTTATTTACTGTTTCTACAAATATAGCTACTGGCACATCTATATTTTCTGCTAGTTCTTCTAAAGTATTTCCTGAGATTATATAGTCTTCATACTGTCCACCTTCTGTGAAAGCATCATACATTCCTCTTTGCATATCTTTAGTAGCTTCAAATATTGTATCTGTGTAAATTTCGTACATATAGTTTTCTGGTTGTTCCTTAAGAGCTGCATTTCTAACTTCGTCATCCCATGCAACTTCGTTAACAAATCTCTCACCATTAATATTTACTAGAATTCCTCCAGCATAATATGTTCCTGTACTACCATTAGTACCTGTTGTCGTACTATTTTTATTTAATATACCCTTTGGATATGTTTCTATCCATTCCATAGCTTCGTCAGTTAAAGATGCTCCTAGTTCTTGCATCATTTTTAGACCGTATCCATCACCAGATGGAAGTGCTGCGGATATTAAATTGTTTAAATCTGCTGCATATTCTTCAAATAACAACGGATTTCCAGCATATCCTCCAGTTGTCATAATAACACCTTTATTAGCTTTAAAATGATATTTTTCACCATTTGCAGATAGACCTTCTGCTCCATTTACGTGTCCTTTATCATCATGAAGAAGTTTTCTTCCTTCTACTGAAGTATAAACTTTAATCTTATCTTCATCATCAATTCTTTTTTCCATTACTTCAATAGCTGGATTAGATATTTCAGATCCTTCTTTAGGAAGAGGTACATAGGTTCTTTTATAATCGTATGGCATATGACCACTGTTTATTATAGCCTTACTACCATCTTCGTCTGTAACGAAGTCATAATCTTTTACTCCCATATCATATATCCATTCCCAAGCTTCTGTTGAGTTGTCAACATAAGTGTCAATTATATACTCAATAGGTTTTCCACCATGTAAATAGGCATAACCCATTATAGCTTCTTTATATCTTTCCTTTGAATCTTCGGTTAAACCTTCTTCTTTTTGTATTGTTGTATCTGGTGCTGAAAATTGTCCAGTACGCATTCTCATTGCGCCACCTAATATAGGCAATTTTTCAACTATAATTACTTTCTCTGCACCTTGATCTACAGCTTCAATAGCTGCGGCCATTCCAGCACCGCCACCACCTATAATTACTACATCAGCTTCATCTTCTACGTCGTATTGGTTAGAAGAGTCTGCTTGTGTTTCAACGGGCGTTTCAGTTTCATCAGAATTAACATTTGAATTATCTTTTTCACCACATGCAGCTAGGCTTACTAGCAAAACTGTACTCAATAATAATGCTCCTAATTTTTTTAACATTTATTCCTCCTAAGTTGTCTTTTGGTAATATAATTTTAATATGCTTTTATTACCAGGCAATACTATATCATAAATATATAGCTACGTCTATAATTTAACAATATTTATATAAAAATATTATCTGTATATTTAGTAATTGATCCTATCTATATTAATTTTATTTTATTATAATAATTATTGATAAATTTAAATATGTTATCTTTAAAAAAATACCTTTTATAGCTGAATTAAAGCAGAAAAAAAGACTATGATCTTAAGATCATAGTCTAAGTATACTTATATTAAAGTACGTTTATATTTGCAGCTTGTTTGCCACGTTCTCCGTCTACTACTTCGTAGGAAACTTCTTGGCCTTCTTCAAGTGACTTGTATCCATCACTATCAATAGCTGAAAAATGAGCGAACACGTCTGTGCCGTCTTGCCCTGTTATAAATCCGTAACCTTTTTCTGAGTTAAACCATTTTACTGTACCGTTTTGCATAATCTTAAATCCTCCTGTGTGCCTTTGCACTAAATTTGTAATTACTAAAAAAACTAAACAGATGAATTTATATATTATATAAAACAATCCTACTTAATTTATTTCTTTCACAACAAAGTTAAGTATACACGCTTTCTTGCATAATGTAAAGCTTTTTAAAAAGTATGTTATATTAGCTAGAAATCAGCTTCTGATGGCTGTCCCACTTAAATAATATAAAATAATACAAACCTTAATCATATATAATATTCTGTCTTTAAGATTTACTTGATAAATAAGAATGAAAACCACATATATTATAATTTTACTTGCGGAAAGAAATAACTTATATATTTTATATTTATTCCGAATACTTATATATTTGGATTCGTTTTATTTTTTGTATTAATAATAATCTTTTCACATTTATCACAGTAGAAAGACTTTACACTGCCAGAAGAATTTGTTAGCTTTATACCTTTTGAAAACCACTTCAAAAGTATACCTTTGTCATTTTCTTCTGGTATCCATTTTAAATTATACCTATCTTGATAAATTGAGCCTAGATGCATTTCTTTTCCACAATAAGGACATATTGAAATATATTCCATGTAATATCCTCCAAATTTATTATTTATTAACGTTTTTAATTTAAAATAATAATCATATTTTGTTTGTTTATTGTTGCTATATAATAATTATTTTCTAGCAAACTGATTATACTATAAGAGGATGCTTCTTTTCTTTATAACTCTATATATTTATTATTAGTCTTTTGTATTTAAGAGTCGTAAGCCATTTAAAATTACCAAAATAGTACTTCCTTCATGAAATATTACCCCCAAAGGCAATGTTACCATTTGCAGAAAATTTGAAGCAATAAGCATCACAATAACAGCAATTGAAAAGATAATATTTTGCTTTATAATTCGATTCATCTTTTTTGAAAGCTTTATAGTCTTTGCGATAAGAGGCAGCTGATTCTTCATAAGCACTACGTCAGCAGTTTCTATAGCTACGTCACTTCCTTCTCCCATAGATATTCCAACAGTTGCAGTAGCTAATGCAGGAGCGTCGTTTATACCATCACCAACCATTGCTATCATTCCATATTCTTCTTCTAGTCTTTTAATTACATTAGCCTTTGACTCAGGTAGACATCCAGAGTTGTAACGTTTGATTCCAATTTCTTCTGCGATAGCTTTTGCAGTTCTTTCGTGATCCCCTGTTAACATAATAATTTCTATTCCTGCATCATGGATAGCTTTTATAGAATCTTTAGCTTCCTTACGAACCACATCTTTTAATGCAATAAGCCCAGCTATTTCTTGTCCTTTTTTAACAAAAACTACTGTTTTTCCTTCATCAGAGAGTTTATCGATAATGTGATGTTGAAATTCCTCAGCTTTCTCTTTTCCAACAAAGTCAGCTCTGCCTACCTTCCATTCTATATCCTTAAAGTTTCCTCTTACTCCATATCCTGCAATATCTTCCATATCATCTACTTCAGGCAAAGAAATATTCTTGTTTTCTAAATATTCTTGGGTATATTTTACTATAGCCCCTGCTAAAGGATGTGTAGAATATCTTTCAATTTCTGCCACATGACTTAGAAGATGTTCTTTTGTTAAATCCTCACCCACTATAACATCAGTTACTTCAGGCTTTCCCCTAGTTAATGTTCCAGTTTTATCAAAAGCAATAATTTTAATTTGCGCTAAGTTTTCAAGATGAACTCCACCCTTGAAAAGAATTCCGCTTTTTGCTCCATTACTTATAGCTGATAAGGTGGCTGGAGTAACAGATGCAACAAGGGCGCAAGGCGATGCTACAACTAATAGAACCATTGCTCTATAGAAAGTTTCAGTCCAAGTCCATCCTAGTGCAAAGTGTGGGATAAACATCATAAGAACTACAACAATTAATACTGTTCTTACATAAAGTCCCTCATAACGCTCTATAAACTGTTGAGATGGAGATTTTTCACTTTGAGCTGTTTGAACGAGTTCAATAATTTTATGAAACAGCGTTTCGTTATTAGGCTTAGTCATTACCATTTTAATAATCCCACGAAGGTTTACTGTTCCTGCAAAGACTTCATCTCCCTTAGATTTACTAACAGGAATCGATTCTCCTGAGATGGCAGATTCATCTATATTGGTTTGTCCACTTACTATATCTCCATCAGCAGGGATCCTCTCTCCTGGTCTTATAAGAAGAATATCTCCAACAGATAAGGAGATAACAGACACAATCTCTTCTTTCTCTTCAATTACTCTTGTAGCTTCTTCGGGCTGAAGACTCATAAGAGAAGATATTTCTTTATGGCTTTTATTCATTGTATATGTTTCTAAGGCACCACTTAAGCCGAAAATGAAAATTAAAACTGCTCCCTCAAGCCAATATCCTATGATTGCTGATCCTATAGCAGCAAATATCATTAAAAGTTCTACATTAAGTTGTTTAGTTGCAATGGTTTCCTCAATCCCTTCTTTCGCCTTAGCATATCCTCCTATGATAAATGCTGAAACAAAAATTACTGCTGAAATTGTATCCATATCTTTATTTAATAGAAACCATCCAATAAGAAGAAGTACCCCGCTTATAATTGCAGCAATAAGCTCAATATGTGGCTTAAGTACATTTAATAGAGATTTCTTCTCATCTGTTATGCTTGTCATTTCTTTATCCTCCCCTTTAAAACTTATATAATTGCTTTTTCCATATCAAAATTTATAAAATTATTATAATGCCAAAGTATTCACTGAGAAGTACTATCAAAGCCTTGACATTACTACTTTAGTTAATATCTATCATACATTGATTATTCGCTTTTGTAAATAGAATGATTACAATTTGATAATTATTATTAATAAGTGAAAGTGATTATCACTTGCAGCCATAATAATTTCAATTTTTACCTATATGTAATCTATATAATTTTTTCTAAATAGTTTGCTAATACTCTTATTTGGATACTTAAGTTATCAGAGTTACGACCTAATTAGTGTTTATAGTTAGTTTTTTAAATACAACTAAAACTAGATCTTATTTGAATTTTAACTGCTGTTTTAATTTAAAAAAATAGGATCATGTTGATGCATTTTAAGACATCACATAATCCTAGATATTTCTACTTTATAAGGCAAATAATATTATAAAATAAATTTAGACTAACAAAAAATGATTTTTATTAGCTTTTTTATAATTTATTTACAGATTTATATTTGAATTCGAACAAAAAAAGCTATGATCTTAAGATCATAGCTTTAGTATACTTATATTAAAGTACTTTTATATTTGCAGCTTGTTTGCCACGTTCTCCGTCTACTACTTCGTAGGAAACTTCTTGGCCTTCTTCAAGTGACTTGTATCCGTCACTATCAATAGCTGAAAAATGAGCGAACACGTCTGTGCCGTCTTGCCCTGTTATAAATCCGTACCCTTTTTCTGAGTTAAACCATTTTACTGTACCGTTTTGCATAATTTTTAAATCCTCCTGTGTGCCTTTGCACTTAATTTGTAACTACTAAAAAAACTAAACAGATGAATTTATATATTATATAAAACTCTCTTACTTAATTTATTTCTTTCATAACAAAGTTTATTATACACTAGACTCGTAAGAATGTAAAGCTTTTTCGTAAACAACATATTATCCATGAATCAAGCGGTGCTTATAAATCAATTCATGACTTAGTTTTTTGGGAAATTATATTGCTACTCATGACTTTTTATTTAACATGTATTTTGTATATAGCTATAAAGATCACCAATAAGGTTTATCTTAATAAATCAACTGAAAAATTATTTAGCTTCGGATAATATAAAAATGTATTTTATACTAAAAATCAATGCTATTTAAGACTTTTTCTATTTTTTTCTTATTTTTATTATAAAATTTCTTTTCCGCACTAATTATGACATATCTCCACGCAAAGTTATCATCATTTGTATCATAAAGTATGATTTTACTTACCCTATTGTCTTTTTCTAGAAGAAATTGATTTGAATAAATATATCCTTTCTTTTCTCCATTTACTAGGAAGTCATCTTTTGATAAATTTTCATCTTGAATATACATATTTGGAGAAACTCCCTCAAAAATACTTATAGAATTTTTTATTTCTTCTTCATTCCCCATTAAAATCTCCAACCCGAAGTCAGGAGATTTTTCAGGAAACCTATCAAATTGAGACGCATCGTCTTCACTTATCTCCCATCTTTCAGGATATTCAAAGCTAAAAAAATGTTTTTCTGAATAATAATTATAATTAAATCTATGACTTTTATATTCTTCAGTTTGACAGCTCATTAATGCTAATATTAAAAATAAGTATATTAACATGTTGCTTTTTTTCAATTTAAATCTTCCCCATAAATCAATATGCGAACAAAGAAAACGCTAGACTTAAATCAATACTGGACAAGCAAGGACTTAAAGCTTCAGAGAAGTTAAACCGAATGTGGAATAAGCGAACCAACATTATCAATGATTATGTTGTGAAATCTTGTCGATATATTGTTAATTACTGTAAGACTAACAATATTGGTAGCCTAGTCTTAGGTTTTAACAAAGATATGACTCGGTATGCAAACTTAGGGAGTAAAAACAATCAAAACCTAGTTA